>JALURI010000195.1 GCA_027016965.1 Geoglobus sp. | reverse complement strand
CTCTCAAAGAGGTGAAAAATTCTCTCTCTGTGCTCTTCAGGAACACCTATTCCGTTGTCCTCTGTACAGATTCTCACGTATTTTCCTCTGTCTTCTGAATAGATTCTGACCTCTGGTACCACTCCCTTTTTAACAAACTTGATTGCATTGGAAATAAGATTCATCATGACGCTTAGAAGCAACTTTCTGTCTCCTTTCACCTCAGGCAGGTCTGAAATTATGATTTCTGCCCCGCTTCCCCTTATTTCATCTCCCAGCATGTCAACAGCATAATCAACAATTTCGTTCATATCCACTCTCTCAACTGTTTTCTCAATCTCTGAAACCTTGGTGTAATTCAGCAGATCGTTTATCAGGGAGTCCATTTTGGCTGAGAGGTATAGTATCCTGTTCAAATATTTCCTCCCTTCATCATCAAGTCTGTCAGGGTACTCATCGACAAGTGCCTCTGCATATCCCATTAGTCCTCTTAGCGGGGATCTGAGATCATGTGATATTGCCTTTGTATAGGCTTTAAGTTCATCAAGAGCCTCTATCAGCTTTTTCTCCATTTTCACCCTGTCAGTGATGTCTATCATCGCTCCTACCGTCCTGATATGGGTTTCTTTCTCATCATAGATAGGGCATGGGCTTACCAGCACATGTAAGGTTGACCCATCCTTTTTAACCAGCTCAACCTCCAAAACGTCTGCTGGAAGTCTTTTCTGTTTCAGCAGTTCAGCTCTTCTGTTAATCCAGGATCTGTGGTGTGGGGCGACGAGGTCTATGATGCTCTTTTTGCCAACTATCTCATTTCTGTGGTACTCCATCATCTCGATAAACCTCTCATTGACAAATCTGAAAACTCCATCGCTATCTGCCTCCCAGAATCCAATTATAGGGAGTTCAACAAGACTTCTGTATCTCGTCTCGCTCTCAGCAAGCTGTTTTGTTCTCTCCTCAACCATCAGTTCCAGGTTTTCTGCATATTTTTTCAGCTCCTCCTGCATTCTCATCCTGTCTGTGATGTCTATGGATACTCCAACAATGGCTGGTTTTCCTTTGAGCATGATTCTGGATCCGTAAGTCTCAATGTATCTTATCTCTCCATCCTTCCTTACAGCTCTGAGAGTATAGTGTATCTCTTTTCTTCTTCCTTCAATCCTCTCTCTGTAGTTTTTAGCAAAAATATCCCTGTCATCTGGATGGATGAAATCAAGTGGAGATTTCCCCATGAGCCCTTCTCTGCTGTAATCAATCATCTCAGCAAATTTTGGATTCACATAAACAAACACACCATCCTGTATTATGTCCACTCCCACCAGCGACTTTTCAGCAAGAGCTCTGAACATCTCCTCACTCTCTGTAAGCTCCTGTCTCATTATGAGACTGTTTATGGCAAGGGCTAAGGAATCTGCAATCTCCATGGTCAGTCTGATCACCTTGTCTGTGAGTGCATCCTTTCCGGATGAGAAAATACAGATAGCTCCGGGAAAGTTTTCGGAAAGTACCGGGATGAATGTGCAAGATTCAAATCCTGAGTCAGATGGATACATCTCTTTCAAGCTTTCCATATCCATACTGGTTATTGTGTAGGGGTCTCCTTTTTCAAGCGTCTTTTTAATTTCTTCAGTTTTTTCATATGGAAATGTCCAGTTACAAATCGGTTTAACTCCCTCTTTACTCTCACATGTCAGTTCTTTTATTTTATCATCTTTAAAAACGATTATTGCTACAATTTCCACAGGAAGAATTTCGATTAGCTTTCTGGCGGTCATAGAAAGGATCTCCTTAAGACTTTCTGATGATAAAACACCTTTCTCTATGTCATGAAGGAGGGTATTGAATTCATACAGTATTTCATATTCTGGATTTATCACACTGAGAGGATGTTCTATCTCTGGAAATAAAATTCCTGCCTGGGGTGATGGGTTTCTTTCTTTTATCTTTGAATACATTTCCTTCATTTTTGACAGATTCCTTACTCTCGTCAGGAGTTCTGTCCTGCTGAAAGGTCTGAATATTATTTCATCGAAAATGCTGCACAGGTGCATATCATTCAGTTCAGAATCATCCTTTTCAGCAACAAGGAGAATCGGGAAGAAAGTATCTTTTTTCAGATGTTTGATCTCTTCCTTATTCTTTTCCAGCGATCTTCTATCTATTATCAGGATATCAAAGTCTGTGTCAGAGATTCTGTACTCTTCTGACAGATAATCTTGGATTGTCCTTATGTCTTCCTCAGATGAGACCTCAATTCTGACATTCATTTCTTACTGCTCCTGATTTATTTTGGTAGAGAAACCTAATAATACGTTTCGTTGGCGGTGTAGCATGGATGGTGTATAAAGTGACTGAAGAAGAGATAAATCCTGGGTTTATTTATGTGTGCTTGGGGACTGCTTTATCTCAAAGATACACCTGTCACTTCCGGTTCCCCAGCATTCAACCTCATTCGCCGAATATCTTTTTCCATATTTTTTCAGCATGATTCCTTCGATAATTCCCTCGTCCTGCTTGCAGTAGGAATAGCCGGCATAGGGCAAACCTTCACAAAAATAACATTCTTCGACAACTATTTTCTCATCTCCAAATTCAGTTATCTCCCCCAGGTCGAATCTATCCCACAGTTCAGCCATTCCCTCCCAGAGATTACCCTCAATAAGATCTGCCATAAAATGATACCCGATGTCAAATCCAATTTTTCTCAGAAACAGCTCATTACCTGTCTGTACATTGACCACACCTATGCCTCTCAAAAGAGTTCTTACTAGGTCTACCCCATTTTTGTTGTACTTTAATTCGGAAATTATAAACTTTTCAGCTGTGCTGATTGGTTTTGTATCCCCAAATACAGATCTGTAATACTTCCTGATGAAATTTCCGGATATTTCTGTTCTCACAACCCTGAGCAAATTTGCATCTGAAAGAAGCCTGATGTGATAGGAGACCGTTGCTTTTGTCAATCCCAGTTTTTGAGCTATTTCAGTGACGGTCATTTCATTTTTTGATGTTATGTCCAGTATTTTCTTTCTTGTTT
>JALURI010000194.1:14081-23270 GCA_027016965.1 Geoglobus sp. | reverse complement strand
GAACAATGAGATTTCTGAGACCATACAGATTCACGGAAAAAGAGGTTGAGGTCATGCTGCAAAGAGTTGATTTCAGGAATGTTTTCTCAATTGTTGCCGAGGATGATCATGGAAGGATAGTCGGAGAGGTGAGGCTGATAACCCATGAGACTGGCTCAGGGGAGATCGGAATTATTGTTCACGATGACTGCCAGAATCAGGGGATAGGACAGATTATGCTGAGAGAGATAGTAGCTCTGGCTGAGAAAAAAGAGGTAAAAAAGGTGATAAGCTTCATAAATGAGAAAAACATGGCTGCAATGCACATATTCAGAAAAGAGGGATTTCAGGTTGAGAAAAAATTTCCACCCGGTATGAACCTTATGGGAAGGGAGGAGAGCGTTGTAAAGCTCTCGCTCTACATCAATTCAGGATAGATTTTTAAAGTAATTCAGGCAATTTTCAATGGTGAAAAGGGAAGAGGTGTTTACACTTCTTGTAGGATTGCTTGGCATATTTTCCGCCCTTGGACTGGCAAGGTTTGCCTACACAGTCATCCTTGAGCCAATGAGAGCTGGATTGATGGTGAATTACACTGAAATGGGAGCAATTGCCTCAGCAAACTTCCTTGGATATGTGCTCTTTTCACCATTTGCAGGATACTTGGCATCAAAATACGGATCAAAAAGGATTGTTGTCTCGTCTCTCCTGCTTGTGGCTGTGACCCTGTTTCTGACATCTTTTTCAGGAAGCTTTATTGATGCAGGTTTTTACAGATTTCTGACAGGAATAGGCTCAGCTGGAGTCAATGTGGGTCTTGTTGGTTTGGCTGCAAAGTGGTTTGGAATCGAAAAAAGGGGCTTTGCACTGGGAATAATAAACTCAGGTTCAAGTGTGGGCATAATTTTTGCTGGATTTTCCCTTCCCTGGATTATACTGAGCTACGACTGGAGAGCAGGATGGCAGTTTCTGGCAGCAATAGCATTTGCTGTCCTTGTGCTTTCACTCAGACTTAAAGAAACCCCGGAAAAATTTGTTTCTGAGTCGAGAATACCGATCAGAGAGGTTTACAGGGAGAGAAGACTTCTTTTTCTGGGCATATCCTACATTTTCTTCGGTTCATCATACATAATTTTCGTTACATTCTTCACATCTCATCTGATAAGCAGGGGCGTTGATTACACGATTTCAAGCTTTCTCTGGTCTGTTCTCGGATTTTTGTCCATTGCAGGTGCCATTCTGTGGGGAAGAGCATCAGACAGGATTGGGAGGAAGACTGCACTTCAGATGGTTTACTCAATAATGGGTACCGCCTTCATACTCTTTGCCTTTTCAAAGGGCATTTACACTGCGTTTCTTGCAACAGTTCTGACAGGGCTTTCCATGCTCTCAATCCCCCCACTTGTTCAGGCTTACTGCGGTGACATTGCAGGAAAGGACTCTGCATCTGCCGCAATTGGCTTTGTAACCCTGTTTTTTGGCATGGGTCAGATGTTCGGTCCTGCATTTGGTGGGTATCTTGCAGATGTCACGGGAGGATTTTTCCTTTCTCTGATTTCAGCCGGAATCATGAGCTTCACAGGTGCAGTTCTCATGAGGAAAACATGATCATTCTTCAAGCAGATCAGTCAGATCTATCTCTTCCTCCTCAAATTCAAAACCCGTGAAATCAATCTCCTCTTCCTTCTCAAATTTCTCCATTACCTCTACATCTTCCCTGACAGTCACAACAGCCTTTCTGACCATCTCTCTGTATTCATTCAGATCAGGGTTGTATACCCTCCAGGCAAGCTCCACATCCTCCCCTTCCCTTTTTTCCATTCCATCAATCCTTTCAAGGGTTCTTCTGGCTGTTTCAAGGACCCAGTAATCCCTGACTGCAAGATCAACTGGCGATATGATCTCAGGTCTGATTGAAACAAGCTTTCTTGATGTGCCCTCAAAGACTCTCGTCTTGCCAACTAACGCCACAAGCTCAGGAACGTTTATCTCTCCAATTACATCAAGGGCTTCAGGCTGAAATCTGCCAACTGTGGCAAAGAATGTCCCGGTTGGATCAGCAAGCCTAAGTCTCCAGAAGTTTGTGTCTGCTCCGATTTCCTCCTTGTCAAGAAGAACAGCAACGCTGAAAATCCTGTTCACCCTCTCTCCTGTTGGAGTTAGAACATATTTTATCTGATTCTCATCCTCAATCTGGTAAGTTGAGCTGATAAGTTCTTGGGCAAAAACCCTTTTTGCAACCTCCCTTTTCCTGATCATGCTAATACCTCCAGAATCTCTTCAAACTCCTCAATAGATGGTTTGTAATGCTCTATCTCCTTAACAAGGAGATACCTCCCTCCTCTCAAACCCTTCACCCTGAAGTATCTGCCCATAAGTTTGTTTTTGAGCTCGGCAAGAACCGCGTTTCTATCAAGATTTTCCTTGGCGATCTCAAGAGCTTTCTCAAGATTTATGCCTGTCAAACTTGAAATGTTCTCCTCGTTGAGTATGATCTCATACACACTTTCACCATCATCCAGAACGGCTTTGACTCTGAGATCATCGTAACCATCAACTTTTCCATGGATCTGACACGCACCTTTAACAAGAACTCTCCCACATTCATTGCATCTCTTTATCAGCCCGCTGTTCTGCTGAAATGAAATTATAGCTCCAACAACGTCAATCTCTCTTGGCGGTAAATGAATGTCTTCGTCAATCTCAACAATTCTGCTGGTTCTGTTCACATTTACCTGCATTCTCCCCTGAAAACTATCTGTTACAACATTCTGAAACAGGTAGCTCTTCCCCTCCTCAACCTCAGGCATCTCAGCTTTACTCCATATCACAAACTTGATTATCCCTGTTTCATCTCCAATCAGCCCAACCTGAGAGACGTTAGAAGAGTTCGAATCCCAAAGCTGAACAACCTTTGCCTTTAAACTCACCCACTGATTCGGTTTTGTTATCTCAGATATTTTCACAAGAGGAGAGGTTTTATCTATCAGCTCTTCCCTTGAAACCCCGTATTCTCTGACAAGATAGTTTGTTATTGTTCTGACAGCCTCGCTCTCAGGAACCTTGAACTCCTCAATAAGCAGTTTCATTCTTTTCAGAATGTCTTCCCTCTTTACCCTAACATTCTGACCTTTGATTTTCTCAAGAATCTGATCTGTTAAAATTTCAGCTCTGCTCATCAGTGCTCAATGGGCAGCCATAAACATAAGGTTTTCTGATGAAATGAAAGTAATCCAAAAAGAGCTTGGAAAAATAAATAATTTAGATAAAATCATTCGATATCAATTCCCTTAAGCCATGGCATCATCTTTCTCAGTTTTCTTCCAACATTCTCTATTGGATGGTTTTTCTCCATTTCAAGCAATTTTGAGTAGCTCGGCCTGCCTGCCATGTTCTCAAGAATCCACTCTCTTGCAAATTCTCCAGTCTGGATTTCCTGAAGAATCTTCCTCATCTCATTCCTAACAGACCCGTTGATTATTCTTCTCCCTCTTGTCATTCCTCCATACTTTGCCGTGTCACTTACAGAATACCACATGGCATATATTCCTCCTTCGTAAACGAGATCAACTATCAGCTTGAGCTCATGTAAAGCCTCAAAGTAAGCCACCTCAGGCTGATATCCTGCCTCAACAAGAACGTCAAACGTTGCCTTTATGAGCTCAGATACTCCCCCGCAGAGATCAACCTGCTCTCCAAAGAGATCAGTCTCGGTCTCCTCTCTAAATGTTGTTTCTATCACTCCAGCTCTCGTGCACCCAATTGCCCTTGCATATGCAAGAGCGTAGTCTTTGGCTTTTCCTGTAAAGTCCTGATGGACAGCAACTAAGGCAGGAACACCCTTCCCCTCAGCGTACATTCTCCTCACTATATGTCCTGGACTTTTTGGAGCAACCATCGTCACATCAACATAGCTTGGAGGAATTATCTGGCTGTAGTGGATGTTGAAGCCATGGGCAAACATGAGCATATTTCCCTCGTCCAGATTTTCATGGATGTATTTATTGTACACAGCAGGCTGAACCGTGTCGGGAATAAGCATCATTACAACATCTGCATCTTTTGAAGCTCTATCAACCGTCTTTACCGTTAATCCATCATCTTCAGCTTTTTTCCAGCTTTTACTCCCCTCGTAAAGCCCAACAACAATATCAATTTCACTCTCCTTCAGATTCAGTGCATGAGCATGTCCCTGGCTTCCATAGCCAATAACAGCAACAGTCCTGTCCTTTAAAAGCTCAAGTCTTCCATCCTCATCGTAGAATATCCTTGCCATGCTCCACCTTTGAAATCGAAAATTTAAATTATTTTTCTTCCTTGATCTTCTCCACAACCCTTATGCCAGTGATTTTTGTGAAAGGATACTGCCCCATTTCATCCTTCTCCATTGATTTTACCATGTCCCATACTGTTAAAAGAGCCACAGAAACTCCAGTTAAAGCCTCCATCTCCACGCCTGTTTTTCCGAGATACTTTACCTGGCATGTTACCCTTATCCTGTCATCGAGGATCTCAAAATCAATCTCAACTCCCGTAATCTGGAGAGGATGGCACATTGGAATTAATTCAGATGTTTTCTTGACAGCCATCGTTCCTGCTATGACAGCTGTATTGATCACATTTCCCTTTCCAATCCTGTTTTCCTGTATTGCCTTTATTGTTTCTTTTTTCAGATGAATGTATCCCTCAGCCACAGCAATTCTGAGGATGTCACTTTTTGAGGTCACATCAACCATTCTGGCTTTTCCTGAATTACCAATGTGGGTGAACATGAAACATCTTTGAAAAATTTCCTTAATACATTTTCCGATAGATTTTTTATTTGATACGAAAAGCATAGAGCAATGAAAGCAGTGATAATGGCTGGCGGTTATGCAACGAGGCTCTGGCCCATAACAAAAACAAAAGCCAAGCCTCTTTTGCCCTTAGGAAGCAAGACAATCATTGACTACATATACGAAAAGCTCATACCATTTGGCTTTGACATAATTGTCTCCACAAACCTGAGATTCAAAAGGGATTTTGAGGAATGGACTGACGACAAGGAGGTCGAGCTTGCGATAGAAAATACAACAAGGGAGGAAGAAAAGCTCGGAGCCGTAAGGGCTCTATATGAGGTGACAAGCACCTTTGATGACGATGTTCTGGTTGTTGCAGGAGATAACATTTTCTCATTCCCCTTGGATGATTTTGTCAGAAGATACAGGGAGATACATTCACCTCTGATCGCGTTGTATGATGTTGGAGATTTTGATCTTGCAAGAAGATACGGAATTGCAATTCTTGATGGAGATAGGATAGTTTCATTTGAGGAGAAGCCTGAGAAGCCAAAAACAACACTTGCAGGAATTGGAATCTATGCTCTTGACAGGCAGACAAAGGATATGCTATCAGACTACGTTAGAGGGGAGAAAAAGGATAACCTCGGAGACTTCATATCCTGGCTTATTGAGAGGAGAGATGTTCACGGTCATGTTTTCAGCAACGGAAACTGGTATGATGTTGGAAATCCAGACTCATATCTTGAGGCTCTCAAAATCTACATGAGCCATGATGTGAGTGACGATGTTGAAATAGACAGAACATCAAAGATAATAGAGCCTGTCGTCATAAAGGAGAATGTGAAGATAAGCAGAAGGAGCATTGTGGGACCGTATGCTTACATTGCCCGTAACTGTGAGATTGAGGCAAGCGACGTCAGTGACTCTGTTGTTTTCAGAAATGTGATATTGAGAAAGGCAAAAATATGGAGAAGCATAATAGATGAGAATTGTGAGATAAGAAATCTTGAGCTCAGCGGCTCTATCATTGGAGGACATGCAAAGATACAGAGGGGAGAATGATAGGGATTCTTGATGGTTATGTTGATGAGCCATCATGTCTTGGTGTTCCGCCCTACATAGCCCCATATCCAAGATACATTGCAGGAATGCTTGAGAAACTTGGATTGAGGTGGAGGTACACCACCGCCGATGAGTACAGAAGAAATCCAGATGTCTTTCAAAAAGCAGAAAAGATAATAGTAATAGCTGGAATTGCTGTTCCTGGGAAATACCTGGGCGGAAAGCCTTTATCTCTCAGGGAACTTTTTTCCATTTATCCAGATAAGGAGAAGATTCTGGTCGGTCCGTTAACACTGGAACTCAGGGATGAAATAGATGGCTACACGGTGATACCATTTCCATTCGAGCACAGGCTTTACAGGTATCTTGGTGGTGAGGTGAAGGATTCCCGCAGAGACTTTGTCAATGAATTTGCAGTTCTTGGAGCGAGAGTTGTGAGAGAGCATCCCGACTTTCCGAATGTGATCTGTGAGATAGAAACATACAAGGGATGCTACTGGAAAAAATGCAGCTTCTGCATAGAAAGAGTACACAGGGTATCAATGAGAGATCCAAAAGCTGTAATCAATGAAATAAAAGCCCTTTACAGCAATGAGATCAGGCACTTCAGGCTCGGAAACCAGACTGATTTTTTCACCTATATGGCAGATTTCAGCAAAGAATACCCAAAACCAGACCCTGATTTCATGAAATCATTTCACAGGGCAATATGGAAGGAGTGCCCGAAAATAAAGACACTTCATCTTGACAATGTCAATCCGAAAACCATAGCTGAATATCCGGAAGAGAGCAAAGAGATCATAAAGACCATCGTGTGCTATCAGACCCCCGGAAACACAGCAGCCTTTGGAATGGAGAGTGCAGATGAGAAGGTGATTGAGAAAAACAATCTGCTTGCACACCCAGATGAGGTCATGTTTGCCATAGAAATGATAAACAGATATGGCAGATCTGCTGGTTTTAACGGTCTTCCTTACTTTCTCCCCGGCATAAATTTCGTTTTTGGGCTTAAGGGAGAGACAAAGGAGACGTTTGAGAAAAACTACGATTTTCTGATGGAGATCCTTGTAAAAGATCTGCTTGTGAGAAGGGTGAATTTGAGGCAGGTCAAGGTCTTTGATTTTACACCAATGGCAGAGATAGGTGAAAAAAATGTAAGAAGACACAAGAGATACTTTAAACTCTTCAAAGAGAAAATAAGAAAGGATTTTGACAGAAGGATGCTGGAAAAAATTCTGCCAAAGGGGAGATTGCTGAGAGATCTGAGAGTAGAAATGAGAAGTGGAAGAATAAGTTTTGCAAGACAGCTTGCCACATATCCCATTCTTGTTGGCATCGCTGGTGAGTTTGAGAGAAACACATTTGTTGATGCAAGGGTTGTTGATTATGGAAAAAGGAGTGTAACCGCTTTGCCAAGAGTGGACATTAACGGTGCATCACTTAACCAGCTCATGCACATCCCTGGCATAGGAAGATCAACAGCTTCAGCCATCGCTGCAAAAAGACCATTTAAAAATGCAGGAGAAATTGAAAGGATAACAGGTGGGGAAAAGGCGAAAATACTGGGGAAGTACCTGACCCTCCCGGATTCCTGACGGTAAGCCCGATATTCGAGATGCGAACCGTCCCAAAACTATTTATTCTCAAACTGCTATTTAAATATAACACTTTCGAAAAATTTATATATTGATTTATGTAAGGTTAGTGCTGTGCTAAAAAAAATTGGAAGTGTTATGCATCTTTCAAAGACAGGCAATATTATTGTTTCTGCAGATCCTAAAAATTTACCCTCAATTGGTCAGGAAGTATTTAACAGAAAAATGGAGAAGATCGGGTTTGTTTATGACATAATAGGTAGTGTAAGCTATCCTTATGTTGTTGTCAGACCTTATAAGAGATCAGTTCCAGATGAGGATAATCTGTTCGTGGTGGTGAAGGATGGTAGAGGTAGAAAGAATAAGGGAAATAGAAAGAAGGGAGAGAGAAAAGGAAATAGAAAGAAAGGAAATAGAAAGAGAAGAGGCAATTGAAGTCTGTCCTGAATGTGGAAGTCCAAGACTAATCAGGGACTACAGAAGAGGAGAGTTCATGTGTCAGGATTGCGGGCTTGTTATTGAGGAAACCTACATAGATAGCGGTCCCGAATGGAGGGCATTTGACAGTGAGCAGAAAGAGAAAAGAGCGAGAGTTGGAGCCCCAATAACCTACACAATCCATGATAAAGGCTTATCGACAATCATCGACTGGGGGAACAAAGATTATTACGGCAAAACAATATCTGTCAGAAACAGGGCACAGCTTTTCAGACTGAGAAAGTGGCAGAGAAGAATAAGAATAAGCAACGCAACTGAAAGAAATCTCGCCTTTGCTCTTTCTGAGCTTGACAGGCTTGCCTCAGCTCTCGGTTTGCCGAAAAGTGTTAGAGAAATTGCATCTGTAATTTACAGAAAATCTGTTGAGAAGAATCTTGTGAGGGGGAGAAGCATTGAGGGTGTTGTTGCAGCAGCACTTTATGCTGCATGCAGGCAGGCTGGTGTACCAAGAACCTTGGACGAAATAGCAACATATTCAAGAGTTGACAGAAAGGAGGTTGGCAGGACATACAGATTCATCGCAAGAGAACTTGGTTTGAAGCTGATGCCAACAAGCCCCGCAGACTACATTCCGAGATTCTGCACCGCTCTTGGACTGAGTGGAGAGGTGCAGAAGAAGGCGATAGAGATTATAAAAAAGGCAGAGGAGAAAGAGCTAACAAGCGGAAGGGGACCAACAGGAGTTGCTGCAGCTGCAATATATATAGCCTCTATTCTCAGCGGTGAGAGAAGAACCCAGAGAGAGGTTGCTGAGGTAGCAGGAGTTACAGAGGTTACAATAAGAAACCGCTACAAGGAACTTGCCGAAAGGCTTGGGATTGAGATAATTCTGTAAGCGGAATAATTTAACTATTAATTATTATAATTTTTCTGGGAAAAAATATAAGTTCTTGGCATCACCATATCTTGTGGTTCCTGAAAAGTTCATCAAAAAAGTCAGGGATGTTGTTGGAGACGGTGATATAATACACAATTCGAAGGTTACTGAGGTTTATTCAACAGACGCAAGTCCTTTTTTTGGCAGAACGACAGCTGTTGTCAGACCAGAAAACGAAAACGAAATCTCAGAAATTCTCAAGCTTGCAAACGAATATTCTGTGCCTGTAGTGCCCAGAGGTGGTGGAAGCGGAACATCTGGAGGAGCTGTGCCAAGAGATGCGGTTGTTATTGACATGAAAAAAATGGACAGAGTTGAGATTTTCCCTGATGATATGGTGGTCTTTGCTGAGGCTGGAGCGATTCTCTATGACATCAAAAAACTGCTGAGCAGGTAT
>JALURI010000194.1:0-14071 GCA_027016965.1 Geoglobus sp. | reverse complement strand
TTCTCCCTCCAGAGCCGGGCAGTTTGAAAATAGCAACAGCAGGGGGTTTTGTAGCTAACAATGGCAGTGGAAAGAGGGGACTGAAATACGGAGGAATCAGAAATTTTGTTGTTGGGATGAATGTTGTGCTGCCTGATGGTAAGGCTGTGAGAATGCCATCCAGAACCCACAGAAGTCCTGGAATAGCCCACCAGATGTTCACCGGAAGTGAAGGAACACTTGGAGTTATAACAGGGATATACTTCAGAACGATCCCGCTTCCGGAAGAGAAAAGAACGTACCTTATCCCTCTGAAAGACAGAGACATTCTCAAAAAAATTCTAAGAGAGATTCTGAAGGCCATGCCAGATGCTGTTGAATACATGGACTCAAAGGTATCTTCAGCCATTGGTTTTGAGCCCTTTGACTTTATTGCGGTTGAGATTCTGGGGGAAAACAGGCATGCTGAAAGGGTAATGGAAAATCTCGAAGGAACCGTACTGGAAGGAAAAGATGACGAGGAATTCTGGGAGAGAAGAGAAAGCCTTGGAGCCGAAATTGCTAAAAAAGGAACGAGAGTTTATGCAGGAGAAGATTTTGCTGTTCCATTCTCAAAGCTAACTGAATTCATAAGTGAGATTTACAGAATTGAAAAAGAAACAGATTCGGAGATTTTTATTTACGGTCATCTTGATACATGCAATCTCCACCCGGCCGTTGTCTCAGAGAGTTTTGAAGATGCCATTGAGACTGCTGGAAAAATTTCCAAAACAGCACTTGGCATTGGTGCAACAATTGGAGAGCATGGCATTGCCTTAAGATGGGAGTTTGCGAGAGGTCTTGAGATATTCAGGAGGGTGAAATATTGTCTGGATCAGAAGAATATACTAAATCCCGGGAAATTTGGAATCTGAAATGTGCAAAATGCGGTAAGTGCATACAGATCTGCCCCACTTACAGAGTGACAAAATGGGAGCATCTCAGCCCAAGAGGGAGGATAATCCTCTCCCCCTATGTGGAAGATGACGATGAGCTTGTAAGATCAATATTTTCCTGCCTCACATGCGGGATATGCGAGGCTGTATGTCCATCTGATGTTGATGTGACAGACATAATAGAACAAACAAGAGGGGGCTATGCAAATCAGAAAATACTTCCAGAAAGACACATGAGACTTCTCAGCAACATGGTGGAAAAGGGGAATCCATACGGTGATGAAATCGAAACATTTGAAATAGATGGCAGGGTGGATCTGATTTACTACCCGGGATGTACTTCCCTTGCAAGAGAAAGGGAGATATTTGAGAATACTGTAAAAATACTGAAAAGCATGGAAATCAGTTTCGGAATTGAGTTCAGATACTGCTGTGGCTCCACATCACTGAGGATAGGGGGAGATCTGAGTTATGCAGAAAAAAATTTCAGGAGGCTTGAGGAGGTTATAGAGAGGACAAAAGCCATCACAGTTCTTGTTAACTGTCCCGGCTGTTACAGAACCATAAAGAAAGATTACGAAAAATTTGGTGGTCTGAATGCTGATATTCTCCACATAACTGAATTTCTGAGTATAAATGCTGACAGACTGAAGCTGAAAAAAGATGATATGAAGATTACATTTCACGATTCATGCCACCTTGCAAGACACATGGGTATAGTTGAAGAGCCAAGAAAGGTTCTGTCTCTTGTTGCAGATCTCGCAGAACCTGAACACAGCAAAATGGACTCCTTCTGCTGTGGTGGTGGAGGGGGGGTTAGGGTATCCTACAGAGATCTAACAAGAGCTGTCAGGAAAATCAGAATTCAGCAGCTTAGAGAGACAGGTGCAGATATCGCTGTAACATCGTGCCCCTACTGTTACAGAAATCTTAAGAATGGAGCTGAGGGATTAACTATAAAGGATCTTACCACATTCATTGCTGAGAGGCTGGAAAAATGATTGGTCTGAGCAAGATGGTTGGAGGAGAAATAACAGTCTCGGAAAAGCTCACATACAAAAGCAGAGAGAAACTGCCAAAAAGACTTGTTGAGGCAAGCAAAAAGCCCATTCCCGTTACAGTGTGGAACACAACATCCAGATGCAATCTGAAATGCATGCACTGCTACGCTGATGCTGGAGCAAAGAAGGCTGGAGAGCTGACAAATCAGGAAGCAATGGAATTCATAGACGATCTTGCGAGCATTAATGTTCCTGTTCTGCTTTTGAGCGGTGGAGAACCTATGCTAAGGGAGGATATAATCGAACTCATCGCCTATGCAAAATCAAAGAGAATGCATGTATCTCTATCCACAAACGGAACCTTGATTGATGGAGAAATTGCTGAGAAACTTGCAGAGGTGGGAGTTGATTATGTGGGTGTGAGTCTTGATGGTGCCGAGGAAACAAATGACAGATTCAGGGGGTTGAAGGGTGCATTCAAAAGGGCTCTAAAGGGCATTGAAAATGCAGCTTCAGCAGGAATTCTCACAGGTATCAGGTTTACAGTCACAAAATTCAACCTCAGGGATGTCCCTGATGTTATCGATCTGGTTGTTGAGAATGAAATACCCAGATTCTGTCTGTATCACCTCGTTCCATCGGGAAGAGCAGACTTCAACATAGACATAGACCTGAAGGAGAGAAGAGAACTTATGGAATTTCTTTTCAGAATATCTCTTGAGTTGAGAGATAATAAAGAGAAAACAGAGATTCTCACAGTGGATAATCCCGCTGATGGGGTCTTTTTTTATCAGAAGATGAAAGAAATGGATGAGAATCTCGCAGAACATGCCCTTGAGTTCCTGAAGTACAGAGGAGGGGATAGCTCGGGATTCAGAATTGCAGATGTTGACATGTTTGGAAATGTCCACCCCAATCAGTTCTGGTTCGATCATACATGCGGAAACATAAGGGAGAGAAAGTTCAGCGAAATATGGCTTAAGCCTGATGATGATCTCCTCATAAAGCTGAGAGAAAAGGAAAGATACATTAGAGGAAAAAGGTGCGGAAAATGCTCATATAAATCAGTATGTGGAGGATTCAGACTCAGGGCTTTAAGAGCAGGAGATCTTTGGGGGGATGACCCAAGCTGCTACCTCACAGACGAAGAGACAGGAATAGCTTAAACACATCTCCTTCAGATTTGTTCCATGGATGTTGAAGAGATTTTTCAGAGAAGTGGAGGTGGGACAAGAGCCCTGCATCAAAAAGTGTTCAGATTGAAAAGTTTGAGATTTCCCGTACCGTTTACTCTGAAAACATAACCTTGGAGAGATATCTTCAGCTAAGAAAATCCACTAAAGAGTAAATGTTATATCCTCCCCTTCATCCTTTTTTCTGATGAGCCTGGATAAAGAGTATCTGGACATCAGCTTTCTCCACGAAAACGGATTCACCAGAAAGAAATGCCCCAAATGTGGAAAATACTTCTGGACTGTAGACGAAAGCAGGGAAATATGTGGAGACCCACCTTGCGGGAGCTACACCTTTATAGGCTATCCTGTATTCAACAGAAAGTTCTCACTTTCCGAAATGAGAGAGTATTACCTTTCATTCTTTGAAAAAAGGGATCATGCAAGAATCGAAAGATATCCGGTTGTTGCTAGATGGAGAGATGACATCTACCTCACAATCGCAAGCATAGCTGATTTCCAGCCCTTTGTGACTTCAGGTGTTGTCCCACCTCCAGCAAATCCCCTCACAATTTCCCAGCCATGCATCAGAATGGACGATCTTGATTCAGTTGGAAGAACTGGAAGACATCTAACTCTCTTCGAGATGATGGCTCACCATGCTTTCAACAATCCGAAAGAGGAGATATACTGGAAAAGCGAGACAGTTAAATACTGCACAGAGCTTCTAAATGAACTTGGAGTAAAAACTGAGGAGATAGTCTACAAGGAGGAGCCCTGGGCAGGAGGAGGAAATGCTGGACCCTGTCTTGAGGCTATTGTTGGAGGTCTGGAGGTTGCAACTCTTGTTTTCATGAATCTGGAGGAGCATCCTGAAGGCGATATAGACATAAAGGGCGTGAGATACAGAAAAATGGACAACTATATCGTTGACACCGGTTATGGACTTGAAAGATTTGTCTGGGCATCCCAGGGAACACCAACTGTCTATGATGCGATTTTCGGTGATGTTGTAAGAACAATTCTTGAAAACAGCTCTGTACCGTTTTCAGTAGATGATGGGGAGATCAGAGACATAATAGCGGAGAGCTCAAAACTCGCAGGTATCATGGGTGAGCTGAGAGGAGAGAGACTCAACAAGCTCAGAGCTGAAATAGCCAGTAAATTTGGAATAACCACAGAGAAGCTTGAAAGCATAGTTGTACCACTTGAAAAGGTTTATGCTCTTGCAGATCACACAAGAGCAATCCTCTTCATGCTCGGAGATGCACTGATTCCCTCAAACGCCGGCTCGGGCTACTTGGCAAGGTTGATGATAAGAAGGAGTCTCAGAATGTCCGATGAGCTTGAACTCAGCACAGGCCTTTTTGACCTTGTAAATCTGCACAGAAAAATACTGAAGGAATTTCAGTTCGAGATTCCTCTTGAAACAATCCAGGAAATACTGGAGCTTGAAGAAAGGAGATATAGAGACACAATCTCCAAAGGAGTTTCTTTGATTGAGAGAACGATTGAGAAGAAAAAGAAAATAGAAAAGGAGGATCTGATTGAATTCTATGACTCTCACGGCATACCTCCTGAGATGGTGGAAGAGATTGCAAGATCAAGGAATGTTGGGATTGAGATTCCTGAAGACTTTTACGCTGAGCTTGCAGGAAGACATTCGAGAGCTGAAAGGAAGGAAAAAGAGAGAATTGTCCTCGGTAACTATCCTCAAACTGAAAGGCTTTACTATAACTCAAAGATTTTGGAATTTTCCGCAATGGTGATTGGATACGAGAATGGATACCTTATCCTTGACAGAACTGCCTTTTATCCTGAAAGCGGTGGTCAGGACAACGATACAGGGTATATTGAGTTTGATGGAGGTAAAGTGGAGGTTCATGACGTTCTGGAAGAAGATGGAGTTGTTCTGCACAGGGTAAACAGCCCAATCCCATCAGGAACCGAAATTAAGGGCTTTGTTGACAGAGAGAGAAGATTCAGACACATGAGACATCACTCGGCAACTCATCTGCTGATAAACGCACTCCAGAAAAAACTGGGGAACCATGTATGGCAGGCTGGAGCAAGGAAGGAATGGGACAAGGCAAGACTGGACATAACCCACTACAAAAGGCTAAGCGAGCAGGATGTAAGGGAGATAGAACTCGAGGTCAACAGGGAAATAATGGCAGATAAAGCTGTAAGCTGGGAGATAATGGACAGAATTAAGGCTGAACAGAAGTACGGTTTCAGACTTTACCAGGGAGGGGTTCCGCCAGGAAGAGAGATAAGGGTGGTGAAGGTTGGAAATGACATACAGGCATGTGGTGGAACTCATGTCGATACAACAGGTGAAATCGGTGTGTTCAAAATACTGAAGGTTGAGTCAATACAGGATGGTGTTCTCAGATTCGAATACTCTGCTGGAGAGGCGGCTCTTGAGCATATTTCAAGAGAAGAGAGCATTTTGAAAGAGGCAAGTTCCATCGTGAGAGTTCAACCTGAGATTCTGCCAAAAACGGTTCAGAGATTCTTTGACGAATGGAAGGAACAGAAGAAAACAATTGAAAGACTTCAGGAAGAAATTGCAAAAATGAAAGCAGAGATAATTTCCAGGGATTTTGACGAGTTTGAGGATGTAAGAATAGTTGTGGAAATTCTTAACGAATCTCCCGACATGCTTGCCAAAACAGGGATTCATTTGGCAAGGGAGGGTTTCATAGGGGTGCTGCTCTCAGACTACAATGGCATGAAAGTTGTGACTTTCAGTGGTGATGAGAGGATTGATGCAAGGGACCTCATGAGAATTGTAGGGAGACTTTCGAAGGGCGGTGGAGGGGGCAGACAGGATCTGGCTCAGGGAGCAGGGCAGATAATGCCCGATAAAGATGAAGTAATGGCAGAGATCTTCACGTTCCTCAGGGAGAGGATCTGAGGAATGATACATGTATTCCCCCTGAAAGGCCTTCCGGAGATAAGAGAAGGGGATGATCTTGCCAGAATTTTTTTCCACCACTTTAACTTTGAGGACAGTGATGTCCTTATATTGTGTTCAACAATTGTTTCAAAAGCCGAAGGAAGAGTTGCAAGACTTGAAGATTTCTCTCCTTCGGAAAAAGCCATAAAAATCGCCAGCGATCTTGGGAAAGATCCAAGATTTGTTCAGGCTGTTCTCAATGAATCTGAAGAGATTTTGCTGGAAAAACCCTTTTTGCTTGTGAAGGCGAAATTTGGCAATGTATGCATAAACGCAGGAATAGATAACACAAACGTTCCTGAAAACTGCATTCTTCTCCCTCCAGAAAATCCTGATGAGTCTGCAAAGAAGATCAGAGACGAAATCAGGAAGCTGACTGGAAAGAGCATAGGAGTGATCATAACAGACACAAATGGCAGATGTTTCAGAAGGGGTGTTACTGGATTTGCAGTGGGAATTTCCGGAATCAACCCCATGAAAGACTGGAGAGGGAGAAAAGATCTGTATGGAAGAGTCCTTGATATAACGGTGGAATGCATAGCAGATGAGATGGCTGGTTTTGCAAATCTTCTGATGGGCGAGGGAGATTATGGGATTCCGGCTGTTGTGATCAGGGGCATAAATGTGACAGGCAAGGGATCAATGAAGAACATATACAGAGATGAAGCTGAAGATATTATCAGGAGGATAATAAAGGAATGGAAGAAAGGAGATTCCTCATAGTTGGAAGCAACGTTCGAAATGTTGCTGAATCAGCCCGAAAAGCAGGTTTTCAGGTTTACTGTCTGACGAAGCACACTGATGCAGATCTTTACCTTTACGCAATGAAGGTAATCAAAATTGAGGACGACAGTCCGGAATCTGTCAGGAAGATGGCTGTTGAAATTGCGGAGATGCTTGAGAGCGAGATAATCTGGCATTCGGGATACGAGGATGTGACGGACAGAAAAATTGAAAGGGTAACAAACAAGAGAAGGTTTTACCGAGAACTGGAAAGGATAGGTATAGACTTTCCGGAAATCCTGAGCAATGGAGAGGATGGAATTCTTAAACCCGAAAAAGGAGGTGGAGGGGAAAAGATCAGGTTTTCCAATAAAAAGGAAAGAGGATACATTTTACAGAAATACATAAGCGGGATTCCATGTTCTGTTTCGGTTTTGAGCTCTGGTAAGAGAGCGATGTCTATCGCAAACAATCTGATGCTTGTCGGTATGAAAGAATTCGGTGCAGAAGGGTTCAGGTACTGTGGGAACATCACACCCTATCCGTCAAAATTTGAGAAAGAGATGAAATCGATTGCAGAGGAGCTTGCAGTTTACTTCGAGCTCAGGGGAAATGTCGGGGTAGATTTCATTCTCTCGGAGAAACCGTACGTTCTTGAAATAAATCCAAGATTTCAGGGCAGTCTTGACTCAATCGAGTGGGCTTACGGGAAAAATCTGTTCAGAGCTCACCTGAATGCAATGAATGGAAAGTTTGATGGCTGGAAAGCCAAGAGATTTGCAGGCAGGGCTGTTGTGTTTGCAAAAAAAAATACTGCTGTAAAAAGATCTCCCATTGGCAATTCATTTTTTGCAGATATACCATGCAAGGGTGAGATATACCGAAAGCATGATCCCCTTGTAAGCATTCTTGCAAGTGGAGTTGACAGGAATGACGTCCTGAAAAAGCTTCTGGAAAGAAAGAAAATTTATGAGGTGGTAGCCTGCAGATAATATTCTCATCAATGTTCTTCTACGAGTATCCTGTGGAAAGGATCGCCGAGGCATGTGAGATGTCAGGGTATGATGGAATAGAGTTCTGGATAGAGACACCTCATTACTGGGTTGACAGAAGTGAAAGAAAGCTGAACACAGTAAAAGAATGGGTAAGATCGGTTCACTGCGCAGTTCTTGATCTGAATCCATGCAGTGTCAATGAGCTTGTCGTAGATACGACACTGAGAACAAATCTTCGCGGTATAAACGTTGCAGGAATTATGAAAAGTCCATTTACAGTCCATGCTGGAAGAAGAAGTGCTCTGAGAGTGCCTGTAAGAGAAGACTATGAAGCAAATGAAAGATACTTCAGGATCCTGTCAAGGTTTGCTGGAGTGAAAGAAGTTGTAGTTCTGCTTGAGAACAGCGAGCCCAAAATAAACAACCTGTGTAAAAGCTATGAAGAAGTCATAAACTGGGCTGAAAAATTCGGATTCGGAATAACATTTGACGTGAATCACGCTCTTAAAAAT
Organism: Geoglobus sp.; assembly: GCA_027016965.1. Next base: position 5,792 of record JALURI010000194.1, on the reverse strand, counting down.
GGAGATGCTGGGAGATATATCGAATCAGTGGAGAGGATAAAGAACATACATGTGAGCGGATCTGATGGAAAAGGAAGACATATCGGATCCAGATTCAGCAAAAAGGCAAAGAAAATTCTTGAAATGCTTGAAGATGCAGGATACAATGGACTGATAACTGTGGAGCTTGATGATCTGGGATACGGAAGAATGGACTTTCAGGAGAAAATTGAAGAGCTGAAGAAAGAGAAAGAATTTCTTGATGGTATATTCAGGCGTTAAAATTTTTGTAAGAATTACACGCCTTATTTCTTCCAAAAACCCTCCTGAAGGGTAAACCTGTGCATGCCCGGGATGCGGAGATCCTGTTAGATCTTTCCGCTACACACAGTCCGGCATCACCATCCTGGTGAATGAAATAGTAGCATTCCCTGCACATCATCTAAAATACCTCAGATCCTCATCCCCTTTAAATTGAACCATCTGAGCCTCCTGCATCTCTTTTATCTGTGATATGAGCTTTTCCATCTCCTTCGCCCTTTCTTCCAGATCTTCTACGCTTATTTCCAGATTCAGCAGTTTCAGAAGAACATCAAGAACCGCTTTCGCACTCTTGGGATCTACCATGTAACCTGAGGTTGTTCCCATAAGACATGCAGATGGTATTCTTTCAAGCATGGCAAGTCCTATAATGAGTCCTGCAGCACCAATTATCCCTCCTGCAGGTTCTCCATCCTCAAATTTAACACCATACTTTTTCAGCTCATCAGCAAGACTCTCGTCGTTAACTGCCCCAATTACATATGGTTCTTCAATCAGCTTCCCCACCCCATAGCCTCCGAGAGTGTAAATTCTGCTAACTCCAAAATCCCTTGCTATACTCAGGTAAGCATTGGCAAGCTCAAAATGCCCCTCATTGCTTATGCTCTGATAATCTCCAACAAGGATGAGAAGGTCGGGGGATGATCCTTCTGATCTGTAAGCATATACCTCATTTTTTGGAAGTTTCACAATACCCCTCTCATCAACCATAACCTGGGGAGGAAAATGATGGGAGTAAAGCTCAACAACCTTATCAACGTTTAGAACCTTGACAAGATGATCTGCGACAAGCTTTCCAACGTGACCTATCCCCGGAAGCCCCTCTATCATAACCGGATCTCTCAGCCCAGTTTCCTGAGGAGTTTTGAGATATCTTATGTCAACCTTATCAATCATTTCCACACCTCCTGATCCAGAAACTTTTCTGCTTCCTGAGCATCCTCCTGTATTTTCCATACGGATCCTCAGGAGAAAACCTTGGTGGCAGTGGCATAAAAGTCTTCCCACCACATTCAGGGCAGATGTTCCTGAGAGTGTATCTACCACATTCACAGCATTTTCTCATTCGTGTTTTCATTTCAGACTGCCTCTCTTATGAAATTGGCCTCTCCTCCCAGTTTTTTCATTGTCTTTGTCACATCATTAACTACCTTTTTCAGGATGTTTTCTGCTGTCTTGTAATCCTCACTCTCAACAACAACCCTGTACTTTGGTGCTCCAACATACTCTATCTGAACCTCCACATCATCCTTTGAGTACTTCTTAACAACTTCAAGTGCCTTTTTTATCCTCTCAACACCATCCCCCGCAAATGATGTGAGTTCAAAGAAGCCCCTTACCTTCACCCTTGAGGGCTTTATGTGCTCTCTTGCAAGCTCTGCCATTGCTTTTGCAAGTTCCTGACCTGTGATTTTCGAAATTACCTCGTAACCCTCATAAGCGATCTCCTCAAAAACACCATAAATCGAGTCATACTTCTTTATTAACTTTTTTCCAGTTTTTTCAAGTTCATCAAAGCTTACACCAGCGTTTTCTCCCGCGATTTCAAGCCACTTAAAAGCTCTCTGTTCACTTTTCCATTCCTGAAGCTTCTCCCTTCTCTGCCTCTCATTCACATCCTTTATGCTCAGATCAATATGCCCTCTCTTAGGATTTATGTCAAGAACCTTGCAGACAACCTTCTGTCCCTTCTTAACATGATCCCGTATATCCTTGATCCACCCCGGTGCAACCTCACTTATGTGCACAAGTCCCTCCTTTCCCTCATATTCATCAAGGCTTACAAAAGCACCGAAATCCATTACCCTTGTTACAGTTCCGATTATAATCTCACCCTTTGAAGGAAATCCTGATCTCCTGATAGCGAGTCTTTTCTCAACCATTACTCTTTAAGATTTGTTTTCGGTATTTAAGATTTGGTAATTTGTTACTCGCATATTTTCTGAGTTTACAGTTTCTGATTACTGCACCAGTCACTCCCCTCTCAAATTTCACCGAGCATACATATCAAGAAACCATCAATTCAGGTTTCATACAAAAAGACTGTAGGAAATAAATGTTCATTCGCTTGTGAATTGGCAAAGAAAACCAAGAAAAATATCCCTGAACAATAAATCTGTGCTTAGAACAAAATAATAAAAAAGGGAAAAAATTTGTTTTTACTGTCTTCTTCTCAGCAGGTATGCAACTGCAATCAGTCCTGCAATGGCGAATATTGCTTCAAAGCCAGGCCCTTGTTTCTTCTCAGGTGTTGGTGTTGGCTTAGGTGTCTCTTTCTTCTCAGGTGTTGGTGTTGGCTTAGGTGTCTCTTTCTTCTCAGGTGTTGGTGTCGGGGTTGGAGTTGGTGTTGGAGTTGGTGTTGGTGTCGGGGTTGGAGTTGGTGTTGGAGTTGGTGCTGGAGTCAGTTCTTCAACAACACTGACTTCAAATGGACCATACAGGAGATCATCCGACATCCCGTATTCTTTGGCTGTTGAGTCTGCAGGATCAAGGCTGTAGAAGCGCAGCAGATCCTGATTGGTTGTTTCAGTTGTCATTGTGTCTCTCACATATACCCTGTATGTTCCGTAATCAAGACCGTAGCTCTGGAAGATTACCTCTGCCTTTCCATCTGCATCAACTAACGGATTCTGCATGTATACTCTGTTCGGAGTCTCAAGGAACACATAGAGTCCATCATAATCCTCTGCTCTGTTGGTGGTTATGGTTACGACTATCTCATCTCCTTTCAGAACTTCTCCTGGAAGTGAAATGTCAATCTGTGGGTTGACAACGTTTACCATTATTGTCTTTGTATCAACAACTGTGTTGTCTCTGAGCAGTGAAACTTTCAAGGTGTATGTACCTGCTGAAAGCATCTTGTCTCCATTCTCGTTGAGTTCGAGTGTCTGTGAATCAACCTTGCCATAGAGTGTTATTTCAAAGACGCCTTTTGAGCCGGTATCTGCATCATCCTTGACAAATCCTGCATCATTAAGGTCTGTGAAAACACCGTTTCCGCTGAATGATGCGCTGATCCATCCGAAATCAGTTCTCGGGACGTTTGCCTTTATTGTAACCGTTGTGCTTCCACCTTTAACAACCGTGACCTCTGATGGTATGTCTGTGAACGAGATGTCAATTATGGTCACATACAGTACATCCTGTGGGTCTTTCACCGGATCAATAACATTTGGATCTTCAGGTGCAAAGAAGTACAGCGTGTATGTGCCAAGCTGTGCGTTATCTGCAACATCCACTGTAATTTCGCTGTTACCTGTGTTGAATGTCGGATTGGTATTTGTATCTATGTCACCAACCAGGCTTGGAAGCTTGGAGATGCCAGTTCCGCCAACTGAGAAAACACCTCCCTTGGACGCATATACATAAACCGTTGTTGCAGTTGTATCAATTGTCACATCGAATGATCCACCAATGAGCGCAGATGCCGTCTCGGTTGAAACCTTTATCCCCTGCCTTGCCACCTTGATTTTGACCTTTGCGTCCACATTTGCATCGGTGTTTTCAACAGTTATTGTAAATGTCTTCAATGGTGCATCTGTTGCAACATCAATGCTGAAGCTGAATTTTCCATCTGCATCTGCAAATACTTGGGTGTCAGAGACAGTAACGCCTTCACCGGCAGGATCGACTGAAATAACAAACTGGGTTCCTGCAGGAAGAGTAGTTGATCCCTCCACGGTGATTGAGTCTCCTCTTACAATAACCTCATATGTGGGTGTAAGAGTAAGCTCTGGATCCACAACTTCAAGATTGATTGAATCTGTTTCCTCATAACCATTTGCAGTCTTTACTGTAACCTCAAGTTCATATGTGCCTGAATCCCACTCAAGCTTGGGCGATATTGCAAATGTGGCTGATCCATCTTTAATGTTGGCTTCTCCATTAGCTACGGGAACACCATCTGGATCATAAAGTGTCCACACTACGGTGTTGGGTGTGTCAACATCCATATCGCCATTGGTATCACCTGCGTTTGTCGTGACTTCAACATCAACACTTCCTCCTCTTGCAACAGTTGTATCTTCAGGCGTTATGTCGAATGATATGTCCTCAACATAGAACTTGAATGTGGCTGAGCTTGATGCCCCTCCTTCACCAGTCACGCTGACTTTGAGGTTGTAAGCTCCTGTTGTTCCGCTGTATGGTGCTGCAAACAGATCAAGTGTGCTTATTGCCGTTACCGGTGAGCTCCAGTAATAAGCATCAATACCATTTGTGGAAACTGCAGTAAATGTACCTTCCATTGGACCTGTGACTGTTACAGCAACACTGTCGATCTTCTTATGCCAGTATACCTTCAGGGTATATGCCAGAGCGTCGCCACTTGCAACAGTATTGTCAGGGATATCAAGAACAATGTATGGTTTGTCTGATGTTACGCTAAACTGGGTCCATGTTACAATACCGCCTGGATTTTCAAGTGAGAGGGTATAAACTCCAGGATACCATCCCTTTGCATCTGTGTCATAAACATACCTGAAAATACCTGATGTATCAATAATTTCAAGCTTTTCAGTATCTCCTGTTCCTTCATTTGTCACCTTAAGTGTGAGAGTTCCCTGAGAACCGTCATTCACAACCTTTACCTCAACCGGATCACCGTAAACCACTGTATCATCTGCCACAGATATTTCAACACCACTCACACTTGGTGTTGGAGTTGGTGTTGGTGTGGGTGATGGTTGTCCACCGGCAGCAGCCACCTGGACTGTTGTCTCTCCACCAACATCGGCAACAGTACCTCCCATTGGCTCATATGTGCCTGAGAAGGTGTATGTTCCCTCATCAGATGGTGCCTGCAGTGTATAGGTTACTGTAAAACCATCAGCAGCAATATCCGTTACTGTAAATGTCAACGTATTTCCTGATTGGGAGAACTGAACAGCGTTTGCTCCTGAAGAATCATGGGAAACGTACGTAAAACCAGCCGGAATCGTTTCTTCAATCTGAACACCAATAGCAGCAGCAGTAGATGTCAGTGTAACAGTCACTGTGCCACCTGGCTCTACTGTATCCGGATCTATTGCTCTGGTAACATCCTGCGCAGCCGCTGTTGTCGATAACACCAATAGAACCACCAGTAAAGCTACCCCTATTTTCTTTACCTTACTCATACTCTCTCTACCTCCTTTTTACACTCACTTTTTTCCGTTCCAACATATATATATACTCTACCTTCGACTGGCGGCGAAGCTAAGCTCGACACCTTAAACTCCGCCGCCACCCCTTTTTTATTAATTCATTTCCATATTTAAACTTTTTGTTCTGTTACAGACTTGGAAACAAAAGAATGCCGTTCCAGCTTTTCCAATACAGCAAACTCAGAATACATCCAAATTAAAGATAGCTAATCTGAGTTAGTGCAGTTCAGTAATAAAAAAGAAGAGCTTTAAAAATTCGAAAAATTCGAAGAACATTTAATGTAAATGGATCTACATTATCATCTGAACAGTGAGATGAAACTAAATAATACATAAATTAAATTAAGA
>JALURI010000193.1 GCA_027016965.1 Geoglobus sp. | reverse complement strand
GACTACAGTCCCGCGCTCTACCACTGAGCTAAGGCGGGAATCAATCTCAGGCATAGACAATTCTGTTTAAAAATATTTTGGCTGGATCTGGATGATCTCAGGGTTTCTATTGGAAAATTATTAATAGAGAGATGCTTAAACTTATAAAAGGAGGTGTCTCATTGCCCCATCAGGATGATCACGTGGACAGGGTTTTAAGGCTTGCACTGTACATGGCTGAAAAAGAAGGCGGAGACAGAAGAGTGATATGGACTGCAGCAAAACTCCATGACATATGCAGAGATGAAGGAGATCACGCTCTTAAGGGAGCTGAAAAAGCCAGAAAAATTCTGAAAGACATGGGATATGATGATTCTTTTATTGAGAAGGTCTGTCACTGCATAGAATCCCATTCCTTCTCGGGAAATATTAAACCAAAAACTCTCGAGGCAAAGATTCTCAGTGATGCCGACAAGCTGGATGCAATTGGTGCGGTGGGTGTTGCAAGGGCGTTCATGTTTTCAGGAGAAAAGGGTAGAGATGTTGAAAGCACTCTCAGGCATTTTGAGGAGAAGCTTTTCAGGCTAAGAGATCTCCTCTACACTCAAACAGCAAGAAGAATCGCTGATGAAAGGTATAAGTTCATGGAAGACTTTTACAGAAGAATAAAGAAGGAGATTGAGATGAAAGACATCCCTGAAAGTTATGAGATTGGTTAATTATTTAAATACATTTAAAGCTAACATCAGACAAATGCAGGAAGGTATTGACGAACTTGTCGGAAACTTGGACTTCAAAACAACTGAGGAGATTGAGGTTCCGAAAAAGCTGATAGACCAGGTTATAGGTCAGGATCACGCTGTTGAAGCAATAAAGAAGGCAGCAGTTCAAAAAAGACATGTGATGCTCATTGGCTCTCCAGGAACAGGAAAGTCCATGCTTGCAAAGGCAATGGCTGAGCTCTTGCCAAAGGAGGAACTTGAGGATATTCTCGTTTATCCAAATCCTGAGGATTCAAACAACCCCAGAATAAGAATGGTTCCTGCAGGAAAGGGTAGGGAGATAGTTGAAGCATACAAGCAGGAGGCGATGAAAAAGGAACAGGCAAGAAACATGTTCCTTTTCACCCTTGTTTTCTTCGTTATCGCGTACTCTTTTCTTCAGGGACAGATCCTCTGGGGGATAATTGCGGCAGTCATGATCTTCATGCTTGCAAGGTACATGCTCCCCAGAGAGGAGAAAAATGTTCCCAAGCTTCTGGTGAACAATGCAGGAAGAGAAACTGCTCCCTTTGAGGATGCAACAGGGGCACATGCAGGTTCGCTTTTTGGAGATGTCAGACATGACCCCTTCCAGTCTGGAGGGCTTGAAACTCCAGCCCATGAGAGGGTTGAGGCTGGTGCAATTCACAGAGCTCACAGAGGTGTTCTCTATATCGATGAAATAAACACACTGACAATTGAGTCCCAGCAGAAATTACTCACAGCTCTGCAGGAGAAGAAGTTTCCGATAACAGGACAGAGTGAGAGAAGCAGCGGAGCAATGGTCAGGACAGAGCCTGTTCCATGTGACTTCATTCTTGTTGCTGCCGGAAACCTCGATGCCCTCTATGGCATGCATCCTGCATTGAGGAGCAGAATAAAGGGGTATGGCTATGAAATTTATGTGAACGATACGATGGAGGATACTGCGGAGAACAGAAGAAAACTTGTAAGGTTTGTAGCCCAGGAGATTGTCAGAGATGGAAAAATACCGCACTTCACCAGAGAGTCTGTTGCTGAGATAATAAGAGAGGCTAAGAGGAGAGCAGGAAGAAGAGGTCACCTGACCTTAAGATTGAGGGAGCTCGGAGGAATTGTCAGAACAGCAGGTGATATAGCCACAGCAGAAAAAAGTAAGTATGTTACTGTCGACCATGTTCTGAAGGCAAAGAGAATTGCCAAGAGCATTGAAGAGCAGCTGGCTGACAAGTACATTGAGAGAAGAAAGGATTACAAGCTCTTCGTAACAAATGGCTCCGAAGTTGGAAGGGTCAATGGACTGGCTGTCATAGGGGAGTCAGCAGGCATAGTCCTTCCAATAATTGCCGAGATCACACCTGCAATGAGCAAGGAGGAAGGGAAGATTATTGCAACTGGCAGATTGCAGGAGATTGCAAGGGAAGCAGTAGTGAACGTCTCTGCAATAATAAAGAAGATAATCGGAAAGGACATGTCAAATTTCGACGTCCATATTCAGTTTGTTGGAACCTATGAGGGAGTTGAGGGTGATTCTGCAAGCATAAGCATAGCAACTGCTGTTGTCTCAGCACTTGAAGGAATTGAGGTGGATCAGAGTGTTGCAATGACAGGCAGTCTTTCAGTCAAGGGAGATGTGCTCCCTGTTGGAGGGGTGACCCAGAAAATAGAATCTGCAATACAGGCTGGACTTAAAAAGGTGATAATTCCAAAAGATAATACCGACGATGTTCAGCTTGATGCAGACAATGAGGGCAGGATAGAGATAGTTCCCGTTTCCAGAATTGGCGAAGTTCTTGAACACAGCCTTGTCAATTGCGAAAAGAAAGACAAGCTTTTGAAAAAGCTTCAAACCCTCAGCCCATCCTGAAATTCTCTCAGTATTTTGCTGAACTCTTTTGGAGTTTCTATCATTGGAAGATGTCCACATCCATGTATGAAAACGAGCCTTGAGCCATCGATATGCTCTCTCAGAAACTCGGAATGAATGGGAGGTATCACAGCATCCTCATTTCCACACACGATCATGACAGGGCAGTCGAACTCTATTTTTCTATTTTTGTATCTATCCTCAATGGCAAAGGAATTGCATATCAGGAGATCTCTTTTGAATGTCTCTTTTCCCTCTCCCCTAATAATTGCTCTCACGTCCTCAACCACCTTTCTTCCTGTGAAATTTTTGGAAAACATCCATCCCACAAATCTTTCAACAGTTCCCTGAAAATCTCTGTCAATCTCTTCAATGATTTTCAGATTCACCCTGAAAGATGGTGCTGTTGAAACAAGAACTGCCCCTATTGCCACTCCTCCTAAAGC
>JALURI010000192.1 GCA_027016965.1 Geoglobus sp. | reverse complement strand
CTCATGAACCCCCCGAAATTCTCTGAGGTAAATGCTGTATTCAGATCCTCCCTTGTCATAAAGGGAATTTTCTGGAAATCCTCCACTGATTTGATTTCTGCTGGTTTCAACCCTGCTTCTTCAAATTTTTTTCTGTAAAAGGGGTGCTGATAGTTTCTGGCAAGCTGCTCTTTAAGAACATCCAGCATACGTCAATTTCACCATCCATCATATTTTAACATTTTGGAATTTTTCGAAAGACTGATATTCACGTAACCTGAAACATATCGAAATATTTAAGTAGAATTAATCATGGAAGATGTAATAAAAGGAGGGGGGAAGATGGTATCAAGAAGGCAGTTTTTGGTAATGGTTGGAGGTGCAGCCGCCTCAGCATTCTTGGCAGGTTGTGCTACCCAGCAGCCTGCAAAGCCGACACCAACACCAACACCAGCCGGAACCCCAACTCCGGAGGCAGCCAAAGAATTTGTTGTTCCTGCCCTGTTTGACCTTTCAGGTCCAACATCTGGAGTTGGTGTCCCGTATTCAGAAGGAGCTAAGAACTGCGCAAGGTGGATAAACGAGAAAGAAGGTGGTATTCCAGGAGTGGGAGAGATAGACCTTGTTGGAACAGATTATGGCTACAAGGTTCCAGAGGCAGTTTCAGTATACAACAGGTACAAATCCCAGTACAATCCAGCGGTTATTGTTGGGTGGGGAACCGGAGACACTGAAGCGCTTTCGAAAGAAGTTGCCAAGGACAGGATCGTTTACATTTCAGCAAGCTACTCATCTCATCTAAACGATCCATCAAAAACGCCATATAACTTCTATCCTGTGGCAAGTTATTCCGATCAGGCAAGAGCGGCTGTTATGTGGATGAAGGAATGGTGGGAGAAGGAAGGAGAGAACAGAAGTCCAAGGCTCGTCTGTGCTTATGATTTTAACTCCGCATATGCAAGAGCTCCGATAAAAGCAGTTAAAGAGCTTGCAAAGGAACTTGGCTTTGAGATTGGTGATGACCAGAATGTTGGATTGAGAGCAACAGATACCTCATCCCAGGTACTTGCCATAAAGAACTTTGGAGCTGACTTTGTCTGGTTTGGCAACACGGTTGGATCGGGGGCAGTTATTGCAAAGGATATGAAAAAATTCGATGTTGGTGCAATCCTTACCATGAACCAGTGGGGACATGATGAGAATCTAATTAGACTGGCTGGTGAGGGTGCTGAGAACGTTCATGGTGCCACCGGTCATTACTACTGGGGATTTGAAAGCGAGGCTCCGGGTCTGAAGACCCTCAGGAAATCAATTGAGGAATATGGTCCTGAAGAGTTCCCTGCGTCACCCTTCATCAGAGGATGGCTCAACGTCAGGACTGCTGCTCTCGGATTGCAGGAGGCAAAGGCTAAGTTCGGAGAGATTTCAGGCGAGAACGTCAAGAAAGCCATGGAAACCTGGAAGGACAAGGTGATAGAAGGTGAGATTTCACCACCTGTAACATATACTTCAACAGACCACAGACCTACAACCAAGACGCTCGTTCTCAGAATAGAGAATGGAAAGTACAAGATGGCAAGTGACGGATGGGTTGATGTAGGAAGAAGACCTGAGTGGCTTGGCTGGTAATATTAATCAGAGTGGTAGGGTAAATCAGAAATCAAGGAACCGAGGAGGTATCGAGAAAGTGTTGCTACTCAACAATGTAGAGGTAACTTTCGATCCCTTTATTTTAGTTGTAAAGGGAGTCTCTATGGAGGTGCCTGACGGAAGCATAGTGGCAATTCTTGGAGCCAATGGAGCAGGAAAGAGCACAATTCTTAAAGCAGTATCCGGAGTAATCAGAATGGAGAGGGGAAGGGTAAGCAATGGCTACATACAGTTCAACGGAAAAAGGATAGATAACTTCCCACCTGAGGAGATTGCAAAACTCGGCATAATATATGTGCATGAAGGAAGAAGTGTTTTTGAGGAGCTTACCGTGGAAGAAGACCTGCTTGCAGGGCTGTATGGAAGGAGAAGCCTCGACCCAAAAGATGCACTTGAATTCGTTTACAATTATTTTCCAAGACTCAAGGAAAGAAGAAAAATAAAATCAGGACTGCTTAGTGGTGGTGAGCAGCAAATGCTGGTGATTGGACGAGCACTGATTTCAAAGCCAGATGTGCTACTACTGGACGAACCATCTCTTGGTCTGGCTCCAAAGGTTGTTACAGAGGTTTTTAAAACGATAAAACAGATAAATGAGAGTGAGGGGTTGACTGTTGTGCTTGCAGAGCAGAATGTGAAAAAAGCACTTGAAATAGCAGACTACGGATATGTTATAGAGGGTGGTAGAGTTGTTCTTCACGGCACATCAGAAAAACTGATCAAGAATCCGGATGTTCAGAATTATTATCTTGGCATTGGGGAGGCTGGAAGAATCAGCTATCAGGATGTTAAGTCCTACAAGAGAAGAAAGAGGTGGATCTCTTGAAAAACGTTCTGGAAGTTAAAGATGTTCATCTGAGTTTTGGAGGTCTTATTGCACTGAATGGGGTCAATCTCCAGCTGAGAGAAGGTGAGATACTGGCACTGGTAGGACCAAATGGCAGTGGAAAAACAAGTTTGCTGAACTGTATATGCGGGTTTTACAAACCGCAAAAAGGGTCAATAATCTACAGGGAAGAGGATGTAACCAAGACACCACCACATCTCAGGGCGGAAAAGGGAATAGGAAGGATTTTCCAAACACCCTATATTTTCCACGGTACAGTTGTGGATAACATAATGGTTGGCTACATCACCCAGCAGAAAAGTCTGGCCAAACTCATCACCCTGAAATCTACAATAGAGGCGAGAAAAAAGGCTGAGGAACTGATAGAGTTTGTTGAGCTTGAGATATACAGAAACAATCCTGCACATGGTTTGCCGATGGGTATCAGGAAGAGGATAGAGCTTGCAAGAGTACTCATGTGGGATCCAGAGACCCTTCTTCTCGATGAACCGACATCAGGTCTGAGCATTGATGAAAAAAGAGATATGGCAAGATACATTCTTGAGCTCAATGAGGTTCATGAGAAAAGCATTCTTCTTGTAGAACATGACCTCTCTCTTGTTCATGACATCGCTCATAGAGCTGTGGTTATGGACGCAGGTGTTGAGATTGCAGAAGGCACACCTGAGGAGGTTGTTAACAATCCTGAGGTTATAAAGGCGTATCTGGGGGAATGACATGCAATTGGAAAATCTTCCTCTATGGGTTAAAGAAGCCTTAGGCAGTGCTCCGGAAGAAATAGAGACATACATCTATGGAGAGGACGTTGAGGTGGAAATACCCTCTGCCTACGATACCTTTCCCAAGCTCTTGCTCAGAAATTCAAAGGAAATCGGTGATAAAACAGCCCTGAGAGAGAAAAAACATGGAATATGGCAGAGAATAACGTGGAAAGAATATTTTGAAAATGTGAAAAAGTTCTCTCTTGGACTCATTGCACTTGGTTTCCGAGAAGACGACAAAATCACACTTGTTGGAGATAACAGACCGGAATGGCTCTACACCTATCTTGGAGCTGAGGCAGCAAAGGGTATTCCATTTGGTGTTTATCAGGACAATCTTGCTGAACAGCTTTTGCCTCTAATCCAGAACAGCGGTTCACGATGGATATACTGTGAGGACCAGGAACAGACAGACAAAGTGCTCAGCATTCTTGATGAATTACCTGAGATCAGCAAGATAATCGTAAAAGATTGGACAGGGATGTGGAGATATAGAGGCAATCCAACGCTCATAAGCGTTGATGAGGTGATGAAACTTGGTGAAGAGCTTGATAAACAAGAACCAGGACTTTTCGAGGAAAATCTGAACTCCCAGAATAAGAATGACGTGGCGTGTTTTGCCACATCTTCAGGCACAACAGGTGTGCCAAAATGCGTTATGCTCAGCTACGAGAACATGATGTTCATGGGTCTGGCTTTACAGAAAATTGTTTCAATGAGTATAGAAGAAGATTACTTTTCTTTCCTTCCACTGGCATGGATTGGAGAGCAGATGATGGTCTTTTCGTGCGGTCTCACAACTGGATTCAAGGTCAATTTTTATGAAGAACCCGAGACGGTCAACAACGATCTGAGGGAGATTGGTCCGACAATAATGTTTGGACCACCGAGAATATGGAGAGACATGCTTGCAGAGGTCCAGGTGAAGATTGCCGATGCTGGAAAGCTAAAGAGAAAGATATACAACATGGCGATGAAAGTTGGTTACAGCTGTGTTGACAGGGAGTTCAAAGGTCAGCAAATACCAGCCCATATGAACTTTGCAAGAAAACTCGCATATTATGTTGTGTTCAGAGCAATTCTCGATAAACTGGGGCTCAAGAGAATAAGACATGCATTTACCGGTGGTGCACAGGTTTCTGTGGATGATTTCAGGATGCTAAGGGCTATGGGTGTTAATATGAAGCAGATTTATGGTCAAACAGAGATCTCCGGAATATCCTGTCTGCACAGAGATGGAGATGTTGACCCCTGGACAAGTGGAAAGCCTTTGCCGAGAACTGTAATTGCAATAACAAAAAATGGAGAGATCATCTCCAAAAGCCCTGCCGTCATGCTCGGATACTATGACAGGTCATATGAGGATGATGTTGTTAATGGATGGCTCTACTCAGGAGATATGGGTATGGTTGATGCAAAGGAACATCTGGTTGTTGTTGACAGGCTTGCTGATGTCATCACTTTGCAGGATGGAACACTTGTTTCACCACAGCATCTGGAAAACAGGCTGAAATTCAGTCCCTACATCAGAGAGGCTATGATCCTGGACAATGGAAGACCATATGTTACTACAATTCTGAATATACACTTCGAAAATGTTGCAAAATGGGCTGAGGACAATAACATCCCGTTCACAGGATATATGGACCTGTCTCAGAAACCCGAAGTCTATGATCTTCTGGAGAATGTTGTCAGGGAGGTAAACAAAAATCTCCAGGAATCAATGAAAATAAGGAAATTCATTTCTCTGTATAAGGAATTTGACCCGGATGACGAGGAGATGACAAGAACAAGAAAACTGAGAAGGAGTCTCATAAGGGAGAGATACAGAGAGGTTATCGAAGCTCTCTACACTGATGCTGAGGAGATTGACTTTGTTGGAGAGATAAAGTATGAAGATGGGACGAGAGATCAGGTTAGAGTTAAAATGAAGATAAGGAGGGTTGAGTGATGGTACTGTTTGAAATGATAATTATGGGTCTTGCAGCGGGCACAATTTACGGCGTTATGGCACTATCTTTTGTACTGATTTACAGGGTTGGCAAGATAGTGAACATTGCTGTCGGAGATATGGTTCTGCTTGGGGCGTATCTGATATTTGCATTCTCAGGGTTTGGGTTGGTTCAGAATCCTGTCGTCAATCTCATACTTGGACTGATTCTTGCATCGATATTTGGACTTTTTATTGCAGTTGGAACTGAGAGATTTCTGATGAGGCCCCTCTACGGGCAGTCAATTCTGTCGCTAATCATGATGACAGTTGCGCTCGGAATGATCCTCAGAGGTGCAACAATTGTAAAATGGGGAACAGTCCTGAGAGTTTTCCCTGGACAACATGAAGTCTTCCCACCAATTCCAATGGCAATAGGACCCATAGAGATACCATATGTCTATATGTGGAGCATTGCTGGAGCGATCCTTATATTCGGCTCTTTCCTGTATCTCTTCAGGAAAACATTATTCGGATTTGCCATGAGAGCAGTTTCCCTTGATCCTGAAGCTGCTGCAACCCATGGAATAAGCATTAAGAAAATCTACATCTACACATGGATGATTGCATACGTTGCTGCCTTTCTTGCAGGACTTGTGCTGGGAGCAATAAATGGAATTACGGTAATTGTCTCGTACTTAGGACTTGCAAGAGCTCTGCCTGCAGCACTGATTGGAGGACTCGACAGTCCTGGCGGAGCAATGCTTGGCGGGCTTCTTCTTGGCCTGATAGAACACACAGTTGGGACCATACTGAACGCCTACATTCCCGGAATCAGAGACATCATTCCATACATCGTTCTTCTGATTGTTCTGCTGGTGAAGCCTTACGGTCTTTTCGGTACTGTGAGAATTGAAAGGGTGTAAAAAATGGAAAAAGGAGGTTAGAATATGGCAACTTCAAGACCATGCGGTGTTGTAAAAGAAAGCTACAAGGCAGACATGTCCTTCTTTGAAAAACCTTTCCATTACTGGGCAATGGGAATATTTATCCTCATTCTGCTGATCCTTCCATTCACAGCTCCAGAATATTACCTGAATGCCATACTTCTGATTGTAATATTCAGCATAACCATAATGGGACTGAATCTGTTAACGCAGGCACATCTCTTTTCAGTCATGCATGCAGCTCTTATGGGAATAGGAGCGTTTACAACAGGATTCATCTCCCATCAGGTACCCTTTTTCATAACAATGCCTGTAGCAGGACTGATGGCAGCCTTAGTTTCAGTTTTCTTTGGACTTCCGTCCCTCAGAATAAAGGTCTTTTACCTGCTGTTCTCGACTACTGCAGCCCAGTTCATAATAGAATGGGTTCTCAACTACATTACAAGAGATATTCCTGGAAGCGCTGTTTATACAGCTCCACTTGCGATAATGGGATATCAGCTTGGGACCATCGACCAATACTATCTCTACCTGATCATTACAGCAATAATGGCTTACATGATAGCTCACATAGGCAGAACGCCCTTGGGAAAAGCACTGGTTATGATGGGTGAGAAGGACTATGCCGCACAGATCCAGGGGGTTAACCTTCTGAAGTTCAAGGCGATTGCATTTGCAATTTCAGGCTTTTATGCCGGAGTTGCAGGTTCAATGTGGAGCTACATGCTCGGACTCGTTACGCCAGAACACTTTCCATTTCTGATGTCATGGGAACTGCTTGGAGTTGGAGTCATAGTCGGAGGGCTTGGAAGCTATGTATGGGGTTCGGTGCTTGGTTCAGTAATGATCATAGTGGTCACTCAGGTAACAACAGAACTCGTCACGGTTCTTACACCATACATGCCATGGCTTGGAGCATCGGCATTCGGATTGAGAGCAATATTTTACGGTATCATAATTGCCGCAATACTGATTCTTGAACCGGAGGGTTTAGCAAATCTTTTACGGAAAGTAAAGCGGTACTTTGATTTATGGCCATTTTCTTACTAAATTTTTTTAATCTAGTTAATAGGAGTTTATAGTATTCCTGTGATGGTTAAAAAAGAAAACAGATAAGAGAACGTTTATAGTCATAGTAAATTTGTCTGTAGTTTCCGATAACGTTAAATCCTGATTTTCCAAATTTGCTCTATCAAACAGTCAGGGAGGTTTTGCAAATGGAGGTTATTGAAAAAGGCGATGCGGAATTTCACTTCATCGATCCTGACGACTTCAGAGAATATGTTAGAGACAGAAAAAATAGAAACTGGGAGGATAAGCTGATGGACGAGAACGAGGCTGTGAAGAAGTTCGTGGACAATGGCGATTATTTAGCCTATGACTTCTCAAGCCTCACAAGAGGACCGCAGAGCCTGATCAGGGAAATAATAAGACAGAGGAAAAGACATCTCTGGATATGTGCAAAGTTCACATTGCTTGAGAGCGTTCTGCTTGCCGGAGCCAGATGTGTCGACAGGATAGATGTGGGTTTTCTTGGCTTTGGACCATACATAGCTAAGAAGGTCCAGAACGGGGAGGTGAAGGTTTACGACTGGAGCAACGGTAGCATAACGTACAGGCTGATTGCAGGAGCAATGGGTATTCCTTTCATTCCTGCAAGAGATCTTCTTGGCACAGATACTTTCAGAAAATCAGGTGCTACAACAGTGAAAGATCCGTTTACAGAGAAGCCTGTTGCCCTTATGCCTGCCTTAAATCCAGATGTTGCCATAATACATGTCCATGAGGCAGACGTTTACGGAAATGCAAGAGTTTATGGCCCAACTGTTGCCACTCTTGAAACTGCAATGGCTTCCAGGAAAGTAATAATCTCTGCTGAGAGGATTGTGGAGACAGCAGAGTTCAGAAAGGAACCAAACATGACAATTATTCCGTACTATCTTGTTGATGCAGTGGTGCATGCTCCTTTTGGTGCCTACCCAGGAGGTACGCAGGGATACTATGAGATGGACGCGGAACACTATCTGATGCTTTCATCTATAAGAGAGGAAGAGGACATGCAGAAATATCTCGAAGAGTACATATACAGCGTTGATGGCCATGACGAGTTTCTGGAGAAGAGGGTTGGAATGAGGAAGCTAAGAGAACTCGTTAAGAAAGCCCAGATTCTGGAGGGATACAGATGAGCTATACAGACGTTGAGTTCACAATATGTCATGCTGCAAGACTGCTTGAAGACAATAAGACCGTATTTGTAGGGTGGGGAATGCCACAGGTAGTTGCGATGCTGGCAGAAAGGCTTTACACCCCAAACATAACCCAGGTTTTTGAATTCGGAGCTATAGGTCCAAGAAGCAGGACCCCGTTTCTGAGGGGGACGATGGGTGGTCCACAGAACACATACAGGAGTTTGCAGTGGTGCAGTATGGGTCTCGCTTTCAGTTACGCCCAGGCTGGCTACATAGACTACGGAATGCTTGGTGCAGCCCAGATAGACAAGTATGGCAACATAAACTCAACAATGATTGGAGATAACTATGAACAGCCCAGAGTCAGGTTTCCGGGGAGTGGTGGTGGAAATGAGGTGGCAAGTTACTGCTGGAAAACAGTAATTGTCATGAACCACGAGAAAAGAAGATTCGTGGAAAGATGTGATTTTATAACCTCTCCAGGACACATCATAGACGGAAAAACAAGAGAAGAGTACGGTCTTCCGAAAGATACCGGCCCGTGGAGGGTGATTACGTCCAAGGCCATGTTCGATTTTGATGAAGAGAGCAAGGTCATGAGACTCATCGCAGTCAGAGAGGGGCTGAGCGTTGAGAATGTTGTGAAAAACATGGGCTTCGAACCGGTAATTGCTGATGACATTCAGATTCTTGAGCCACCCACAGAGGAAGAGTTAAGAGTTCTGAGAGACGAGATAGACCCATTCGGTCTCGTGATAAAGAAATGATATATCGGAATCCGATATATTTTTATACCTTTCCCCATCTTTTTACCTGTGGAACATTTGAAGGGGATCCTGAAAATTTTGATCTTGAAGGAGCTTGAGAAGAAAAACCTCAGTGGGCAGGAGCTGATGGACAGAATAGGCAGAAAAACTGCAAAAAGACCTTCTCCGGGCTCTGTTTACCCGATACTTCATGAACTTTTGAATGCCGGATTTCTTGAAATGGACAGAGCTGGCAAGAGAAAAATCTATTCTCTTTCAGATAGGGGTAAGAGGGTTATTGAGGAATATCTGAGAAGGGAAAGGCAGATTATTCTATCAAAAATTGACATTCTGAAGGACTGGGGTGTTATCAGCACTGAGGAACATAAAAA
>JALURI010000191.1 GCA_027016965.1 Geoglobus sp. | reverse complement strand
ACCATCTTCTGCTCCCTGTCAAGCCTTGAGTCTGGTTTGTTCACCCTTGGTCTCTTTGTTTCTTCATCTCTCCGGAAAGTTATATCCAGATTTTTCAGGAATCTGTTCATCCCCTCTCTTATACCCGATGGTTTCCCTGCTCTTCCTTTCTTCCCCGGCTCGCCCTCAAAGACCATTATCCTGTCAGAGATCATATCCACCAGATATATATCATGATCAACAACAAGAATCGTCTTGCTGTTGTTCATGGCAAATCTCTTGAGAATTCTTGCCACTTCGGTTCTCTGCTCAACATCAAGATGGGCTGATGGTTCATCCAGAAGATAAAGGTCAGCATCCCTGAGAATGCATGCTAAAATGGCAACCCTCTGCAACTCACCTCCACTCAGTTCATCTATGTTCTTGTCCAGAAGCTTCTCAAGATTTAAAGGCCTGATGTACTCAGTTTTGTAGTACGACGAGTCTATCATGGGGTTTATGCTCCTCAGAAAAGATATCACAGGCATCAAAATATCTCCTCTGACATACTGGGGCTTGTAGGAGACCCTGATGTCAAGCTTCACAATCTCTCCATCATCCCTGAGCACGCCAGCCAGAACCTTTACAAAGGTGCTCTTTCCTGTTGCATTGGGACCGAGAATTCCAATCACCTCTCCTCTCTTGAATTCCCCACCTTCTGCGTTTAGTCTGAATCCTGAAAAGGTTTTGGTGAATGGGGGATATTCAATCAAAACCTCCTCAAGTTCAGACTCTGAGGGCTGGAATATCTCGAACTCAATTTCTTTCTCTCTGATTCTTATGTTCTCCTCAGCTAAATACCCTCTCAGATACTGGTTTATGCCAACTCTAACACCCTTCGCATTTGTTATAACACCGTAAACTGCCGGTTCGCCATAGCTTATGTGCACATAATCTGCAAGCATGTCAAGAATAGCCATATCATGCTCCACTATCAGAACAGGCTTTTTCTCTGCGATTTCCCTTATGACCTTTGCGCATTCAATTCTCTGGTGAATATCCAAGTAGGAAGTGACCTCATCAAGGAAGTAGAAATCCGCATCCCTGAGAATGCATGCTAAAATGGCAACCCTCTGCAACTCACCTCCACTCAGATCTCTTATGTCTCTGTTGAGAGAGTTCTCAAGACCAAGCTTGTCAACATAAACATCCATATCTCCCTTCTCATCAACATTCTGCAGTAGCTCCTTTACATTTCCGCTATAGATCTTTGGTATTGCCTCAACATACTGGGGTTTAACGCTTGCTTTTATGCTTCCATCAGCAACTGTCTTCATGTAGTCAAAAAGCTCTGTCCCCTGAAATCTGTCAAGTACCTCACCCCACTCAGCATCTTCCTTTCCAAGATTTGGTTTTAGCTGTCCTGAAAGTATCTTTACAGCGGTGCTCTTGCCAGTTCCATTAGGTCCGAGAAGACCAACAACACTTCCCTTTCTTGGGATCGGGAGATTATAGAGAATGAAGCCATTCTTGCCGTAACGATGGATTTCGTGCCCCTCAAGCTGTGATGGGAGCCCAACAATAGATATTGCATTGAATGGACATTTTTTAACGCAAATTCCGCATCCCTGACAGAGCTCTTCACTGATAACTGCCTTCTCTTCAATAACAATTGCCTCTCCTCCTGTCCTCACAACGGGACAGTATTTGTAGCATTCCTGGCTGCACTTCTTTGGCTGACATCTTTCTCTATCAACTACGGCGATCCTGATGCTCATTCCTGCTGAAGGGGGTGAATTCGTAATATAAGGCTTCCGGGTGAAGTTGATGCAGAGCGTTCTTACAATATCACTGATTTAAAAGGAGTGTCCAGGAAATGTACCAGGTTGAAAGAGTAAGAAATACAATTCCAATCCAGTCCTTGCTTTCAATCTTGATCTCAAACTTGGGAAGGATAAATCTGTGAATGTATATGAAAAACGCAAGAACAATTACTCCAAATGGATCTCTTGCCCTGAAATCCCCTGTTAACAAATACGAGATTGCGCCTGCAACAACGCCCATCAGCAGCGGAATGATTGCCTTTATTATTTCCTTGTCCATTTCATCACCTCATTGAAGGTCTCCTTGATAGCATGAAATGCATGGGCAATGGCTTATATGGCTTTCCTTCCGTTTCTTTTTTGACCTCATTTATCAGTTCTTCCAAGGTCATTTTGACCTTCTTCTGCTTTCCAATTGTGGATTCCTTTCTGACAGTGATTGAAAGTAAGTTCTCCTCCACCTCCCTATCTCCAATTACCGCGATGTATGGTATCCAGGTTGTTGAGGCATCTCTGACTTTTTTGGCCGTTGTTTCATCCCTGTCATCAACATCTGCTCTTATTCTGTTCCTGTTCAGCTCCTGAGCTATTCCTATCGCTTTCTCAAGATGCCTCTCTGCAATTGGGATTATTCTAACCTGAGTTGGTGAAAGCCATACCGGAAGCATTGGAGGTATGTCATCCTTTGATTTGAGAAATGCCTTTTCAAGCAATGCATAGATGACTCTCTCAATGGCACCGCTTGCAGAACAGTGGAGTATATACGGATATTTCTCTTTTCCATCTGAATCAACGTACGTGATGCCATATCGCTCGGCATTCTCCACATCTATCTGGACAGTTGAAAGAGCTGAGGCTTTGTCAAGAGCATCAACAAAGTTGAACTCGAACTTGAGAACAAAGTAAAAGAACCTCCTGTCCCACATTTCAATGAGAATCGGCTTTCCCAGAATTTCAGCTATGGAATGGATAAAATCCCTGTTTTCCTGATAAAAATCCTTAGTTATCCTTATTGCAACCTCATAGTCCTCAGGTTCAAGTCCAATTTCTTTCAGGACCTCAACTGAAAGCTTGTACTGGTTATAGAACTCTTCCTTTGCCTCTTCTATGTCCTTTACCACGGTATGCATATCTGGCATTGTGAATGCTCTCAGCCTCCTCAATCCTACAAGTTCTCCCCTCTGCTCCTTTCGGAATGAATAGCGGGTGAGTTCGTACATTTTGAAGGGGAGATGTTTGTATGTGAGAGTCGCCTGAGATGTCATCAAAAACTGTCCAAAGCAAGCTGCAAACCTTAAGAAGAAATCTCTCTTGTCACCTTTTATTATGTACTGCCTTGCTGGAAATCTCTCAAGGTACTTTCTGAGAGTAGGATGGTTTCTGTCGTACATTATGGGGGTTTCAACCTCCATTGCCCCATATTCCACGCATTTCTCTGTGACAAATGTTTCAAGAAGGCTTTTGATTAGTCTGCCATTGGGATGGTATCGCATGTGACCGCTGTCTGATGCCTCCTCATAGTCCGCTATCTCAAGTTTTTTCATCAGTTCCACATGAGGCGGGGTACGATCAACTGCCCTTCTCTTTGCAATTTCATAATCAACAAACTTTTTCAAGTTTTCATACCCAGTAAAATCAAATTTATCAACTTCTACAAGCTCCTTTTCAGGTGTAAGGATATACCAGTAACTTTCTGCCTTTTCTTCATCTTTCAAAGCCTGAGTTAGCTCAATGTCTTCACCCTTGATCTCCCTCGAAAGTTCACTCAAAGGATGTCCTTTACATGAAATTTTGAATGATTTGTACCATCCAAATGGTGAGCGATAAACCTCAAATTCATTCGATAGCTCCTTTTCCATATATTTTAGGAGATTAACGGCAGTTTCAGCATCAGCAAGATCCGATGAGAGATGAGCATAAGGATAGAGCACAATTTTATCTGCATTTACCTTTCCTGCAATATCTTTTATCTCCTCAACTGCCCTCAATGCCGTATCCTCTGTATCGCCTTTCTCAACAGAGACAAAAACAACAAGAGCTTCGTCAACTCTTTCTCCTTTTCCTTCAAATGGCTCAGCAAACCTTGTTTTTTTCTTTATCTCGTATTCAATGTAGTCTGAGTGAAGCAGAAGTATTTTCATAGAGCCAAGGGGAACGGGAGAGCTTTAAAGTTTTCGACAATCTGATCAGTTTCTCTCAATGGAGCAAGTCAGAAGGTGAAGGTGTTAAGTGAAGTGGACCAGGTTTACTTAACTCAATTCCCGATAATTCTCCCCTTAGTAGAATCTGAAAGTTATTATGTCAGTTATTTTCAGAATAAACAGTTCAGATCACCCCGAAAGTCCCTCAAGATATGTCGGTGTTTTCGAGGAAGAGCAGTACAGAAATGTAGATGAAATCCTTGAGGATTTGAGAGTGCTTTCAAGAGAGGAGAAAGAGATAGATGCAGAGCTGAATGAGATACTTGTGAAACTCGGATTTGAAGGTTTCTGAATTCCAAGACAGAGAACTCTTAAATATATTGTTGTACAACAATAATCTACGAGAGGTGCCAGATATGAGCGAGATAACAGTCAGGCTCAAAATCCCAGATGAAATTTTGAAGCAGGTGGATTTGAGCAAGGTAGTCGAGAGACTTGAAAAAGAAATTATGCTCGAATACAATTTGAAAAAGCTTCACGGGAAGTTCAAGGGCAAAAACCTTGAGAAACTGCTTGAAGAGGTAGAAGACGAATGGGGGATTTGAAGGCATTTGTTGACAGCAACGTCATTATCAACCATCTTGAAGGGTAGCTGGATTTGTCCGAACTCAGGGGTAAATATACTCTCTGATCAAACGCTATTGTTTTTAGCGAAGTTTTCATGGTTTATTTGAAAGCGATTACTGGGAAAAAGAGCTATGAATTGAAGAAAAATCCAGAACTGATTGTTGAGAAAAAGATGAGCTTGAGGAACTATTCATGCTTTTTAAGATTTTTGAAGAGCTGGAGATAAATAAAGAGGTTATAAACTTTGCTTTTGAGTTCGTTGGGAAATACGGTTTACAGCCAAACGATGCCTTGATTCTTCCCACCTGCAAGTTTTACGGGATAAAATATCTGATTTCGTTTGACGGTGATTTTGAAAAAGCATGCAAAAAGGAAGGAATAGAATTTATTGACAGCGTTTAGGTGTCTGCAATGAAGACTCTCGATGAGTTTTTCGATGAGAACGGGGAGAACATTAAAGGGGCTGCTGAAGAAGGCGGCGAAGAAAAAAAAAGGAGCTCTGTGGTTATGAATTACCTGAGGACTGGGATGTTGTTAAATTGATGAAAGAATATCTCAAAATTAAATCTGGTGATAACTCCTAACTTCCAGTCGGTGATTTCATGCTCAACAAATTCAACACAGCCTAGGAACCGATAATGGACTACCTTACAGGATTGGGCTGGGAGTTCATATCCTCGAAACAGTTGAGTCATTACCCTCATCTACGAAAGAACCAATATTAACACCAATACTGAGACCAAAACTCCTCGCAATCAGCACAAGATATTAGCAGGTATGATTTTATAAAGGATATATCTAAGGCTTGAAGAATGTGTTAACAAGCTTCCTAACGCTTTTGGATATGCTATTTTCCTTACAAACGACCCATCATATTGGAACCTACCAAAGAATACTGACACAAAAGACAACAAGGATTTTAGGATACACGAGAGAAGAGTCATCCAAGGAACACTAAAGTGGAAGGAAGGCACATCTAAAGGGACTATAAAAGGGAGAGAAGAACCAATAATTTTGAAAGGAAAATATAGGGTTAACATGGAGAGACTATTCAAATTTAGATATGGTAAATTTAGGTACTTGTTTATAACAAATCGGAGAAGGTTTCAGTTAATTTTACAGTTAACATAGTCAGATTTGGAAAGATTGAAAGCATCAACAACTTCTGAAAGTTCTTGTGTGGTGCTAAATCTCCACAACTTCAAGATCGTCAGGAAATTCCACTTCAATTCCTCTCTTTTTAAGATATACCTTAATTTCATCCCTCCTGTTGAATGCTGGAGGGTAGAAGTGTACGAGATATGCTTTTCTGACGTTTGGAGCATTTTCTGCAAAATTCTCTGGAGAGGTGTGGAAGTCTGCCTTTCTACCAAAGCTCAGAGACATCTCGTGTATCGCAGTCTCAACATCTTCATAGAGATCTGGAAATGCTGACGTGTCTCCTGAGATAAGAACACCGTCCACAGCGTATCCAAGACTCTCTATGGAGTGAACAGTTTTTCTTGCATGGAATTTTAGTCCACCAGCTGTGAAAACATCTCCCGCTCTGACTTCATGAAGTCTGTATTCCAGCTTTCCTCTGAGGTACAGAGAGGATTGCAAAAAGCTGTTCATGAAGCTTTTACACCCAGATGGAGCGTAGATGTCTAATTTTCCAGCATTCAGAAGCCATCTTGCCTTCAGTATTCCTACCAGCTCTCCACAGTGATCAAGGTGAAAGTGTGTAATAACTATCGAGTCAATATCTCCCACTCCATACCCTGCCTCTCCAAGTCTGAGCATTGTACCATATCCACAGTCAACAAGTATGGTTTTCCCCTCATCAATCAAAATGGATTGCTGGGCTCTGTTTTGAACGTTTACAGCAACTCCTGTGCCGAGAAAAACAACCTTCATTCAGATACCCCCAGGAATTCTGAAAGAAAGGGCTTGAGATCCTCGTGCTCAAGCAGTTTCTGCCCGTCAACAACCCTTCCTCTTCTGATGAACTCTGAAATATCCTTGCCCATTGATGCATACATAGTTGTGATTGAATGTCTGATGAATTCTCCCGCCTCTGTGATTTTTCTGCGTCTGAATGTCACATACCTCCCATTTTCAAAAAACCTTGAGTATTCATTATTTTTTTCGATGAATTTCATGCTGTTGACATAGCTCTCAAAATTTGGTCCATAGTGCTTTTTAACTTTTGAAATGATACCTGAAAGCAGCTCAAATATCAGATAGCACTTCTCACCTGCATGATGTCCGCTTCGAAGTACTGTAAACTCATTATCTCTCAAAAAATCAGCAATTTTGTTTTCAGCTTTTTCAAGCTGGGTGTATAGATTGTCCTCAACCACAGGCGGCCTCTCAAAGATGACACCGTAGACAAATCTACCGTCGATTTCCTCTTTCAACCTGATCTCATCCGTTGAAGATGTTTTCGGAATGAAAAAGTCAATGGACGGTTTTCTGAGAAAAATTCTGCAGGTCTCCACAAATTTTGCAAGGCTGTCAACACTCAAATTGGCGGCAACGTTTCTCTTTTTATCAACGGGATCTACCACGTACAGTTTTTCAAGATCTTTTTTTACGTATTCTTTTCTCCTCTCTGGATCTATAACGAGATTTCTTCTCCATCTAACTGCTTTTCTGATGGTGTTGAGGAATGATCCATAATGAATTACAAGAAGCTCGCACAGATAACCGGAGAACCCCTTAATCCTGTACTCGGCTCCGTAAACGTTTATCAACTTCATGAATCTTTTCAGAAGCCTAACATCGTTTTCCAGCCCTTCAATTCTCTCTCTGACCCATTCGTGATGGAATGGAGTTCTGTCAACAGCGCTTTTTATTCTCTCAGCATTTGAAAGCTTGTAGCATGGAACCACATCAACATCTACACCACTCACAACACCGTGGACGTAGGGATGGGCAGCATATCTCAACTCATACCTGTCGACAGCTCTTTTTCCAATCTCAATTGCAAGCCTCTCAAGCTCATCAAACGAATATGATTCCGGAAAGAGAATGAAAACATCAATTTCCAGACTCTCGGGAAGCCACGTATCTCTTGCGTAGCTCCCAAGAAACCTGTATTCAAGCTCAGGATAGTCTTTCAAAAGCTCTTCCAGTCTTTCTTTTATCAATTCTTCTGCTTTTCTGGCTTTATTTAATGTTGCCGGATCAGGCTCAACAAGTTTTCTTGCTCTATCGATAATTTCCTCAACACCTGTCATTCCTCTTCACCGTAAACAGCAACATCCTGGTAAATCGGTCCCTGTGGGGTAAGTGTAGATTTTTTGAGCTTGAAATTTTTTACAATCATACTCCCGAAATCCCTGTTGTATTCTTCAAGCTCCCCAAGAAGTCTGGTTTTTCCAGCCTGATCGATTCTCTTAATCCTTCCAACAGTTAGATGTGCCTTGAAATCCTTGTCTTTTTTGAATCCGATATTTTTCATTCTTTTCTCCACTTCATCTGCCAGTCTGTATATTCCCTCGCTTTTTGCACCAACCCAGACCACCCTCATGTAGTTTGGATTCGGAAAGAATCCAATTCCACTGAACTCAATCTCAAATGGAGAGAATTCAATTTTTTCAAGCTCTCTCTTAATCCTTTCTGCATTTGACTCATTTACTTCTCCAAGAAACTTGATTGTTATGTGGAGATTTTCCGGTTCAACAGCCTTTATGCCCTTAAACGAGGAAAGCAGTTTGAGCAGGGGAACAAATTTCTGCCTCAATTCCTCATCAATATCCACTGCTACAAACAGTCTCATAAGGGCAAAGAATATTAATAAGTTCAAATAGTTTTTTGGTCTGAATGAGTGGAAAAAGTAAAGGGCAGAGCAGAGGAGAAGTCAGATATATTGTCATAAAACCGCTCGGTTATCCGCTTAAGGCGAGCTATCATGAGTATCCAAAGGTTGACAACCTGAAGGTTTTTGACAGATATGCCAAAGATCAGTGGAGAGGAGAGTTTATACACAAAGGAAAAATGCTTTTTGACATGAGAATGTTTCCGGATTTTGCTTTTGAAATCACAGCCTGCGATCCTGAAAGTGGATATGTTGGAGATTCAACCATATTCCTTGTTGAGAGTCCAAACAGAGAGATTGAAACTGAGATTGTTGTGGACATAAGTCTTAAAGATGTTGTGGGACAGGAAGATGCAAAGAGAAAGGCCAGAATTATACTTGAATACCTCAAAAATCCTGAAAAATTCGGGAAGTGGGCTCCCAAAAACATACTTTTCTTCGGACCTCCCGGCACAGGAAAGACCATGATGGCGAAGGCTTTAGCCAATGAGGCTCATGTTCCATTTTTATCAGTTAAATCAACAAAGCTCATAGGTGAGCATGTTGGAGATGGGGCAAGGAGAATACACGAGCTTTATGAGAGAGCAAGACAGATTGCTCCATGCATAGTCTTTCTTGACGAATTTGACAGCATCGCATTGGACAGAAGCTATCAGGATCTGAGGGGAGATGTAAGTGAAGTCGTTAATGCTTTGCTCACTGAATTGGATGGAATAGAGCTGAATGACGGGATATGCACAATAGCAGCAACAAACAGAATTGACATGCTTGACTCATCAGTAAGGAGCAGATTTGAGGAGGAAATCAAGTTCAGCATGCCAAATTCTGAAGAGAGATTTCTGATCATGAAGAAAAACCTTGAAGATTTTCCGGTTGGTATCAAGGCTGATCTTGATGAAATCGCCAAGATAACTGAAGGTTTTTCTGGAAGGGACATTGTGGAAAAGGTAATCAAAGCCTCACTTCACAAGGCAATTGTTGAAGGTAAGGATGAACTCACAACAGAGGATTTTCTTGCATCTGTTAACAGGGTTCTGAAACCTTCAAAACAGCCTCCAAAGCAGATGTTTGTTTAATTTTGATTGGTGTGGATTTATTGAGATGGTAACTTAAACTCATTTTTA
>JALURI010000190.1 GCA_027016965.1 Geoglobus sp. | reverse complement strand
TCTGCTCAGAGATGATAAAGACAGGTTTCTCCAGATATTCATAGGAATTTCTGAGGCATTATCAATTCATTCAGCATTGAAGGGAGTGGTTCCGCCAAGACCAATGACCCATGATCTCTTTGTTGAAGCTCTGAAAAGGCTGAGTGCAGAGGTTGAAAAGATTGTGATTGATGATCTTATTGAGAACACGTTCTATGCAAGAATTCACATAGTTGCAGATGGAATAGACCATGAAATTGATGCAAGACCCAGTGACAGCATAGCCCTTGCTGTCAGATTTGATGCTCCGGTTTATGTTGAGAGCAACGTTTTTGATGAGGCAGGATATCTCGAAGATATTCCTGAAGACTATGTCCCTTTTGATGAGATTTCAGTAGAGTGAGAAACATTTTTATCCACTGCACCGAATTTGATTTATGGGATTGAAAGAAAAGGTTGAAGAGGTCATTGAAAAGGAAATAAGGCCTGCTCTGGCAAGGGATGGTGGAAATATAGCTGTTGTTGACGTTGATGAGGAGAAGGGAGAAATCCAGGTAAGGCTTCTTGGTGCATGCTTTGGCTGCCCCATGTCACAGGTAACTCTCACCATGTTTGTTGAGCAGCAGCTTAGAAGTAGAATACCTGAGGTGAAGAAGGTTATTCCGGTGTAAAATTTTTAAATCATCAAATGTTTTCAAGTTTTGATGATAGCATATCTTGAGCCTCTGAAACTTCTGATTTATGATGAAAGGGCAATTTTCGGAACAGCATCATCCGGATTTGGTGGTTTCTGTAATTGTGGGGGAATGATGTCTCAAAAAACATGGCATCAAAATGGTGAGCTGAGAATACTTGTTTCTGAATGTGATAGCTGCTGGAAGATTGAGGCTACAGTATTCAAGGGACTGGATGTTGTCAGAAGAGACGAGGTCAGATCATACAAGAGAAACGAAATTAAAGACTTTTTGTCAGCAATCCTCTCTCAGACCGAGCTCGAAGCGGTTATAGACAAATGGAGTCAAAAAGATTACAATTACGGTGCATACAGCAGGGCAAAGAAAAAACTCGAAGAAATGGGGCTAAGTATAGAAAAAATTATGTCTGAAATAATTTTTTGAGTCTATTCAACTCTTTCGATTGCACCCCATTCAATTCCGTTTTTTCTTACAAAAGTTATAATTGCTGAAAACGAGGAAAGCTGAAGGAGAAATAAATGGAAAATCAATCCGGCATACATCCTGATTCCTCCAAACCCATATCTAATAACAAGAGATGGCAAAGCTAACAGAACTGGCAGAAAAAAAAGTAGAGGAAAGTAAGTTACTGTAAGGGCAAGAATCCAGGAAAATATGAATTTTGTGTTTCCCGAACTGATTGCGTCTCTGAAATATTTCCAGAGCTCCAGCCCACCGTAATACCATCTCTTGCGCTGAGACAGAAGATCCCTTGCATTAACCGGTGCCTGTTCAAACAGCACAGTATCACATACTTCAGCTTTCAACCCCATTGCATGCATTCTTGTAGAGAAATCGGCATCCTCTGTCAGACATTCTTCATTAAGCCTGTATCTGAAAAGATAGTCCGGGTTCAGCACACCTATGAGTCCATTAAACTGCCTGAATCCGGATTTTTTAAGCAGATACCCTATGATCTTGTATTCGACAAATACACCCTCAGCCACAATTGTGAAGGGGTTAACAATTTCCCGCCTTGATGAGGATATGTAAACTCCCCTTCTCAACCTTTCAGCACATTTAATAACAAAATCCCGGGCCGGGCGGGAATCAACATCTAAAATCACAATGGCATCGGGCCGATATTTTTTCATAATTTCAAGACCGTCATTTATGGCTCCCGCTCTCTTTCCCCTGTTTGTTTTTCTTGGGAATACATCTACACCAAGCTTCCTTAAAGCGGATACCCTCTCATCGTTTTCTTCTCCATCAAAAACATACACTATTTTTGGTTCAAACTTTCCATAATCGAGATTTCTGAGATGAATTGCAGATCTGACAAGGGTTTCATGTGGTTCATAAACAGAGACTGGAACAATAACACCGATTTTTCCCTTCACCATCTTTAAAATTCCGGTTTTGTTTTTATTTTTAACCCCGGAAAGTGGGTGAGATGGCTTGAAAACAATTATATAGCAGTCTAAGGCTGATTGGAGTGATGGGAAATAGGGTGGCAGTTATCGTCTCGGTTTCTCCATTTGAACCGGAAGATGTCGTTCTTAAATCTGCACTCCATCTCAAAAATCTCCGCTTTGATGGGCTTGAAACAAAGATAGTTTATGTGGTTGATCTGAACGGTAAAGAAGACAGGAGGGGTTTGAAACTGAAAGAGATGGGAGTGGAGGTTTACGAAAGACCTAACAGGCGTGGCAGAAAGGCAGGAGCAATAAATGACTGCATTCAATTCCTCAGGAATTCTGGTTTTGAACCTGATTATGTGGTTTTTTTTGATGTAGATACAAGGCCCACCGAGAATTTTGTGATTGAATGTGTCAAAGCCCTTGGAAAAGAAAAAGATGCGTACATATCCTCTTCTGAAAGAAAGATAATAAATCCCGAGTCTTTTGTTGCTGAGACTCTTGATATAGAATACAGGATTTTTAACTACTTTCTGAAGAGGTCATCTTTTAAAAATTTCAACGGACTTATTGGAGTGATAAGAGGAGAGTTAATCACAAAAAATCCCCTTGATGAGACTTCATTTGCAGAGGATCTTGAGTTTAACGTGCGGATGCATGCAGTGGGATACAGATCAGTTTTTGTTGAGAGATGCACAGTTTACGAGCAGGCTCCGATAAGATGGAAAGATCTTTACGCTCAGAGGAGAAGATGGTATTACGGCGGGATTCAGCTTTTGAAAAAAAGATATCTGAGAGAGAATCTTCTGTTTGGTATCAGAGTTTTTTCAGCAGTAATTCTCGCCCACCTCATAATTCTCCTTTTCCCGCTTCTCATCTTTGCACCACCAATAATTTTATACAGATTTCGAAAAATTAAAAAGCTGAGAATGTTAGCTGGACTGGCAATTTATTTGGCTGTGAATCAGACTGCAGCATTAGCATCATTATACAGCTTTTTAAGGAGGAGAGAAATAGAGTGGCAGGGAGTAAAAAGAGTAGAGCGGTAAAAACAGCAATCTTTGGGATTCTTATAAGCTTAGTCACATCCCTGATAATTATAAAGCTCACTGAGACCAGCCTTACATGGGAGGCGGTTAAATCTGCCAATGTCTACTATCTGGCTATTGCTGTTCTTCTCCAGACGATGTTCTGGTTTTTCTGGGCTTTGAGGCTGAAAGAAGTAGTTAACTACCTCAACCATAGCCTATCATTCAGCTATGCCTTTGAGATGACTCTTGCAAGCATGTTTCTCGCCGCCATAACACCCTCTTCCGCAGGCGGAGAACCCTTGAGAATAAAAATGCTCTCAGACAAGGGCGTTAATGTTGGATCGGCAGCAGCTGCAGTTCTGGCAGAGAGAGTTCTTGACTCTATCTTCTTCGCAACAGCTCTTCCTGTACTCATACTGGTGTCAGGGTTTGCAACAAAATTTGGAATGGAAGTAACAATTATCTTTGCAACATTACTTACTTTTTTTCTACTTCTCCTGTATCATCTTTTCAGAAAACCTGAAAGGGTTGACAAGCTGACTGAGTACATTTACAGGTTGTTTAAAAAAGTCAGTGAGGAGAAAGCCCACAACCTTCAGGACTACATCAGGAGAGAGCTTTTTGCATTCAGAGATGCATCAATACAGCTTTCAACTATTTCTAAAAAAAGCCTTTTTGTTCTCCTCATCCTTACTGCTGCACTATGGACTGTTGGATTCATGATTCCATCTGCAATACTCCTCGCTCTTGGTTCAAAACCGTTTTTCCTTCTTTCTTACACATCCCAGCTCATAATTGTGGTTGTTTCCCTAATTCCACTTACACCCGGAAGCAGTGGAATTGCTGAGGCAAGCATGGCGTACCTCTATTCCCGATTTGTTTCAAGCGATATCCTGGGCATTCTTGTAGGCATCTGGAGGTTTGTAACCTACGTACTGAACATAGTTGCCGGAATGTTCATCAACATCCGAATACTCAAGTCAAGATATCTCTCAAACAATGAAGAAGGCTAAATTATTCCCTCCATTTCAAGAATTGCTTTTGCCCACTGTAGCTTTTTACCCTTAACACCCTCTGCACTGAATTCAAAGCCATGGAGACAGATTTCCCTTGCACTGAACCTTTTTGCAATAAGCGCTGCCCTGTCTCCATCAGTAAATCCGCCAAAATTGAATATCTTGTTGAATGGTACGTTCTGAGTTGTGCCAACAAACTTTCCAAGCTTAGGCACAACTGATTTTACCCGATCCATGTTGTCCCCATGGGCATGAAGAACGAGAATTGTGCCTTTCTTCTCAAGCCAGAGCAAAACCTCATCCGGCTCCTCCATATCAGTTACGTGAACCTCTGGAATTCTCCTGGAAATGTTCTTCCACTTCAAAATCGCCTTCCCTGCCGTAATTATTATCTCCGCATCAATCTCATTCTTTACCGCCCCACCAACAACAGAGACTCTTTTTCCCCTGATTGTTTCCTCAAGAACGTGAGAATCAAGAAGTTTGTCTTTTCCAAGCCTGTGCATCAGCTCAGCTGACTTCTGATCTTTTTCCGGAATAAAATTAAAGTCGGATGAGATTTCTTCATAAATCTTCAGCCATTTTTCAAGCTCCATATCTCTGAATGCCTATCTTAATTCTCTTTCCATCAATTTCCCACTCCCTTATGTAGCCCTCTGGCTTATCGAAGATCAGTTCTTTTGATCTGGTTTCTTCCCTTATATAATCAATCCATCCTTCAACCGCGTCCTCTTTAATATCAACTGTGGTTTTTATAAACTCATCAACCTCGAGATTCAGTTCCTTTCTCATCTCCTGGATTCTTCTGACAATTTCTCTCACAAAGGCTTCTCTTGCAAGCTCCTCATCAAGTACCGTCTGAAGGTAAACTGTTCCTTTTCGAAATTCGGCAACGCTGTATCCTTCCTTTATTTTGTATTCAACTTCAAGAGCTTCATTAACATCTACACTTAAGTCATCAAACTGAAGTTTTCCGCTTTCCACAATCTCCTTCAGCTCATCCTGGCTCAGTGAAGAGATGTGCTCTGTAAAGCCCCTTACTCTGTCTTTCAAAATTGGTCCCAGCTTTCTGTAATTTGGTTTCACAACCAGTATTTTTTCAAATTCTTCAACACATTCAACTTCCTTCACGTTGCACTGATTTTTCACTATATCCTCCAGCTCCTTCACTGCCGCTCTTACCTCCTCTCCACCCTCAACCACAAGCTTTCTTAGTGGCCACCTCAGCTTTATTCCCGTTTTCTGCCTTGCGTTGTAGCTCGCTTCACAAACATCCCTTACAGCATCCATGTTCCTCTCAAGTCTTTCATCAATCCACCTTTCCTCAAATTCAGGAAAGCTTTCAAAGAAAACCGACTCCCTACCATCCCCAAATTCCCTGACGAAGTTTTGATATACGTACTCAGCAACAAAGGGCGCTATTGAAGCAATTACCAGCAGTATCCTCTTTATCACCCTGAACATCACTGCATATGCCGAGATCTTTAATGGACTGTCTCTCTCTTCCCAGACTCTTCTTCTACTCAGCTGAACATACCATCTGCTGAAGTCCTCGACAACAAAATTTGAAAATTCTCTGACAACTCTGTGAAGCTGATAATTCTCCATTGCCTCATTGGCGATCCTGACAAAATTTTCAAGTTTTGAAAGAATCCACATGTCCTCTGTTCTCAATTCAACCTGTTCAACCGGGATTTCCCTGAAACTGTCAAGACTCATGTATGTATGGGCAAATCTTACAGTGTTCCAGAATATGTTAAGGACTCTCAAGTAGTTCTCAGCTTCATTCCAGCTGAATTTCAGATCTTCCCAGAGTGCAGAGGAGAGAATGTAAAGCCTAAAAGCATCAACACCTATTCTTTCTATAACCTCCTCTGGCTCAACAACATTCCCAAGGCTCTTGCTCATTTTCCTGCCTTTTTCATCGAGTGTAAAGCCATGCATGAGGACTGTTTTGTATGGCGCTCTGCCAAATGCAACAACACTCGTGCCGAGCTGTGAGTAAAACCACCCTCTCGTCTGGTCGTGTCCTTCTGTTATGAAATCAGCCGGCCACAGCTTTTCAAATTCCTCCTTTTCGTAGGGATAGTTCAGGGTTCCCCAGCTTGCAACACCACTGTCAAACCAGACATCAAAAACATCCTCCACTCTCCCCATAGCTCCCCCACATTCACACTGGAATGTGACTGCATCAATCCAGGGTCTGTGGAGGTCCAGATCCCTTTCCCATTTGATCTCATTGATGTCCCCTACAACCCTCTCCTTCCCGCACTTCTCGCAAATCCAGACTGGTATTGGTATCCCCCAGTACCTCTGCCTGCTTATACACCAGTCTCTGGCGTTGCTCACCCAGTCCTTAAACCTTGACATTCCTGCCCATTCTGGAACCCAGTTAACCCTGTCGATTTCTCTGACCATCTCCTCTTTCAGTTGACTTACCTTCAAAAACCACTGCTCTGTTGCTCGATAAATTATGGGTGTTTTGCATCTCCAGCAGTGGCCGTATCTGTGTGTTATTTTCTCATGAGCAAGAAGGAGCCCCTTGTTTCTTAAATCCTCGATTATGGGCCTGTTTGCATCCTTCACATGCATTTTCGCATACTTCCCTGCCTGATCCGTATATATTCCCCGATCATCCACTGGATTGAATATCTCAATTCCATGGACGACTCCAAGCTCGTAATCCTCAAGTCCATGTCCGGGAGCGACATGAACACAGCCGGTATTTTCTGCTGAAACAAAGTCTGCCATGTATACTCGGTGTGGCTTTTGTTTCTGAAGTGGAACCTCATCCGATAATGGGTGCTCATACTCAAGACCAACAAGATCTTCTCCAAGCCTCGTTTCGATTATCTCCCAGATTTCATATTTTCCTTTTCCAAGTACGCTCTCTGCGAGTTCCTTTGCCATTATCAGATACTCAATTCTCCCACCCTTCATTGCCTTGACTGTCGCATACTCCAAGGACGGGTGAACTGCCACTGCCATATTTGCAGGAAGTGTCCAGGGTGTTGTGGTCCATATAATGATGTAAGAGTTTTCCTGACCTTTTATCGGAAATTTGACATATATTGATGGGTCTGTTTCATCCCAGTACTCAACCTCAGCATCGGCAAGTGCAGTTTCACATCTCGGACACCAGTTAACCACCATCAGCTTTCTCTCAAGCAAGCCCATCTCATGGGCTTTCTTTACCGTCCACCAAGCAGAGTTGATGTACTCTGCATTTACAGTCATGTATGGATTGTTCCAGTCCATCCATACTCCAAGTCTCTTGAACTGTTCTGTCATTGTGTCTCTGTTTTCAACAGAATATATCATGCATTTTTCAACAAACCTGTCAATTCCAAAATTCTCAATCTCCTTTTTCTCCTGAATTTCAAGCTCCTGCTCAACCTTGACCTCTATTGGCAATCCATGCATGTCCCATCCAGGTCTGTCTGTAACTCTGTATCCCTTCATTCTTCTGAATCTAAGGACGGTGTCCTTTATCACCTTGTTCCATGCAGTGCCGAGATGGATTCTTCCTGTGGTGTATGGGGGGCCATCAACAAAAAAGAAGGGTTTTGATCCTCTGTTCTTGGCTTTTTCATAAATCTGATTCTCTTCCCAGTATTCTCTAACCCATTCTTCAACCTTTTTGAAAGAGTAAACGTTAGCAAATAAAGTCATGCTTCAATGGACAATTATGTGATTAAAATATTTTATGAAGGGTTCTCTGTTTTTAACATGGTTATATTCGGGATTCTTTTAAGGGTGGTTAGTGTTATATATGTCCTCATGATCTCAAACAACTATGGAAATTAAAGATTATGCGATCTCTCTCGGAGCAGATTTGTTTGGTGTTGCTGACCTCGATATTCTCAGGGACTATCCCACCCATCCTCCTGACTTGCTTGATAAATTCTCGAGAGGGGTGGTTATTGGCGTCAGGCTCAGTGATGCTGTTCTTAATGGCCTGCCAGAAACAAGGGCTCTTTACGCAAAACAGTATCTGGTTGCAAACGAAATACTTGACAAAATTGCATTTGAAATTTCAAGGAGTATTGAGAAAAGGGGCTTCAACGCAATTCCAATTCCTGCCTCTAAAAAGCTCAAAGACAGTCACTGGAGCAGCTTTATCTCTCACAAGGCAATTGCAAGAGCTGCAGGATTGGGATGGATCGGAAAAAACCTGCTTATTGTTACAAAGGAGCATGGACCGAGAATAAGAATGGCAAGCATTCTGACAGATATGCCACTTGAGCCCGGTGAGCCTGTAAAAAGAAGATGTGGTCGATGCACAGAATGCATTGAAAGTTGCATAGTCAATGCATTAATAGATGTGAATTTTAATGATTATCCAATAAGAGAAGAAGCTTTTGATGTAGATAGGTGTGCAGAGAAACTGAATGAGTTTGCCTCAGATCCGGACATCGGGGTTATGGTATGTGGGATTTGTATTAAGGTATGCCCCTGGGGAAAAAGAAAGGCTGATAGTTGACTCAAGTCCATCCCACCCCTTTCTTTCCATTGGAGTTTTGTTCGGTTGCAGCGATATCCATTCTCTTCTGCATATCACCATCATTTACATCCAGTTAACTGCTTTTGAATAATCGGGCATTTTATAATAGAATTCAATGAATGTGTGTTCGTTTAAGCTCAAATAACTGATTTCCAGTTTGATTTTGCTGTTTACAGTTGGTTTATAAATGTGCACACAGTATTTATCATAATTCCCCCTACCCCTTTATTTCCTGTGGAAATTCCAAATGTCTCGCTCTCATACACAATAGGAGAAATTTCACCGACTCCAGCCAATCCCCTTTCCAAGTAATTTCACAATCTAAAAATGGAAAAACTATTTTTCAACCTAAGAACTTAGGGATAACATATATCCAAAGAGAGGTTTAGAACCCATTTTATGAGACAGTGGCCGGTTAAATTGCTGTTAGTGCACCCGAAAGCGGATTTTATGAGGGATGAGAAGATAGTGATAGCTGCAGATTGCGCTGTTCTTGTTGATAAGGAACTGACAGAAAGGTTTGACAATGAAACAGTGCTGATAGGTTGCCCCATGCTTGAAGACCCGAAGAGAATATATGAAAAGATTAAGCTTCTGATGAGTGATGGAGACTTCAGTGAGGTTGAAATTTACACAATGGAGGTCCCATGCTGTCAGGCTCTGCACATGATGGTTGAGAGAGAAAAGGGAAAAAAGGAAACAAAAAGATTTATAGTTAGAGTTGGTGGAGAGGTTGAGGAGTACACGGGAGTTGTTGATGAAAGCATGATAGAAGCAGAAAGAAAAGCCCATAGGGGGTTCTGAATGGTTAAACGAATGATCATTGCAATAAACACAGAAACCTGTATAGGGTGTGGCAGG
>JALURI010000189.1 GCA_027016965.1 Geoglobus sp. | reverse complement strand
TGGAGAGCTAACAACTCCTTCAACAATATATGAGCGAAAGTTTTTGAGTTCAGTTGCATCCTCTTCCGGAATATAGTGCATGTCTGTCGACTGGTTTGTCACAAACAGCTGAAATTTGTCTACAGGCTCGCTCTCTATCCTGAGATAAGCCCTTATAATAGAATATATATCGCATCCTCTTAAACCGAACAGCACCGGGTCTGGCGAACCCGGAGCCAGTATAATCTCATCGTTCTCTCTATCTACAGTGTCCCATACGAGCGGATAAACAAGATTATCTGCAAGAAATACACTATCTCTGTTAATCTCTCTTTTTTTTCCAAACCTGGATGGATGTCTGTAAGTCAGAAGCTCATATGTGGGTGAAGGGACTTTAAGGGCAACCGAGGCAACCGCACCAATAATCCCTCTTCCGTTTTTAAGGGTTATATGTGGTATCTTCCATTCTTCAATTAATTTTTTAGCATGTCTGAGGTTTATCACCTCTTTCAATGCATTTTCTGCAAATTCTCTCATCTCTTCAGTTATTTCATCAACAATTACCACTCCTGGATTTGTTTTTGGATCATCCATCATTACGAATCTTCTTAAATGTTCCCTGCATATTTTCAGAATCTTCTGGATATCGATCTCACCAGTTACTTTGAAGCTTACCGCGCCATTTCCTCTTGTTTTGTATGGAATTGTTGGATTCAGCCTTATAAGTCTTGGAAGGCTTACGGTATAGTTCTCTCTAAGTTTTTCCATCAGTAAGCATGCAAAATATGTGGTACAGCCTCCTTTTGGCGAATCTGTATCATCGATTCCTATCCATATTTCGTCCATCTTCTCTTAGCATAGGGAGTTATGGAATAAAATTTTTGGGCTGATCTCCAACACTCGCATGGAAAGATTTTTATTGAGTTCATTACGAAGGGCATCTGGAGGTGCACTCTGTGAAAGATAAAATCGAAGAAGTACTGGAGAAGGAAATACGCCCTGGATTGAGAATGGACGGAGGAGATATAAAGCTTGTTGAGGTTGATGAAGAAAATGGAGTGGTGAAAGTACAGCTTGTAGGACACTGTCTGGGATGTCCGATGTCTCAGTTCACAATGCTCAATTTTGTGGAGAAACTTCTGAAAGAGAGAGTTCCGGAGGTTAAGGAAGTAATTCAGGTATTCTGATCAGATTTTTACAGGACTTACTTTAAGGGTTTTTACGATCTCTGAAGGAATGTCCAGAATCTTTTTTGCTTTAATTATAATTGCAGTATCACTTGTTGCCACTATTCCATCCCAGTTTTTAAGGACAAAATCAACACTTTTTACCGTTTTTGCCACTCCAGACACATTCATATTTTTCATCACATCTCTCGTAGTTTTTGCAAATTCTCCGCTCTTGCTTATATTCTTTTCAAAGAACCAGAACAGTTCTGATTGAGAAAGCATATTACAACACAGTCTAATCGCTTTTATAGTTGATGTACTCAGTTTAAATTTACCAAACACACCTCTCGCATCTCTGATCATCCCATCATCACACTCGTATACGGGGTCTCCATCCAAAATAGCTTCAATAGTTGCAAGGACATTGAAACCATCTATTGCAACCATCTCATCTTTAATTTCATCCACAGAAGTTAGCTTTATTTTGACAGAATCAATGATCTCTCTTTCATGAACTACTCTCAAAAGTATATTTCGTTCTTTTCTGTTCAATAGATAATGATTGCATACAAATTCAAGTGCAGAATATTTTGGATATCCTCTTGATAACAGAAATCTCAGATCTTCGGCAGGTTTTTTAAGTTTCTCCATCATTGGAAAATTAATATCACGTGTCTAAAAATCTTTGTATTTTTAGATCCCAATTTCAGCAAGAATTGATTCCACATCTACGTATTTCCTTACCTCTTCTGCCAGTTTTTTGTAAACATCCTCTTTCTCAATTCTTGCGTCTTTCCCAAGATATTTCAATACTGCCCTCACGACATTATCATTTAGGAACAGTCCGTGCATGTACGTTCCAAACACCATACCATCATCCGATCTGGATCCCTCATTTTCGAATATCTCGTTTTTTGTCACGGTTTTGCCCATGTGAATCTCATAACCCTCTACCACCTCACCTGTGATTTCATCGAGAATGACGCATCCGCCTTTGACTCTTCTTTTCACCTGCACAGTTGTTTTTGAGTATCCCTCGAAGACACTCACCGCATCTATCAGTCCGAGTCCCTCAATTTCAACATGCCCTTCTCCAAGTTCGATCCCCTTATCTATTATTTTCTTTCCGAGCATCTGATATCCGCCACATATTCCAATTATGGGGACTTTTCCTGCCAGTCTCTTTATCTTTTTGTCCATTCCAGCTTTCTTTAATTCTAAAAGATCTGCGACAGTGTTTTTGGTCCCGGGAATTATGACAATCGAGTATCCATCAATGTCTCCATCAAGCGGGACATAGTCTACAGAAGCGTATCTCTCCAGTTTTTCAAAATCAGTGAAGTTTGAAATTCTTGGAAGTCGTATTACTGCAATTTCTTTTTTTCTACTGGTTTTTTTATCAAAAATAGAAAGGGAGTCTTCTGAGGGGAGGTGGATGTTCAGATAGGGCATTACACCGTAAACCTTTACATCAGTCATTTTCTCGAGTTTCTCTATGCCGGATTTCAGCAGTTTTACATCTCCTCGAAATTTGTTGATTATGAATCCTTTTATAAGTTCTCTGTCTTCTTCAGGGATAAGAGAGTAAGTACCGTAGAGACTGGCAAAAACACCTCCCCTCTCTATATCTCCCACGATAAATACGCTGGCATTTGTGTATCTGGCAACACTCATATTCGTTATATCTCTGTCGTACAGGTTTATCTCAGCAGGACTACCAGCACCCTCGATGACAATCACATCGTATTTCTCAGAAAGTCTGTCAATAGCAGTGGTTACCGCTCTCCAGAGTTTTGGGGTCTCTTTATAATAGTCTCCAGCTCTTATATCTCTATAAGGTTTCCCAAAGAGCATTATCTGGGCTGTGTAATCTCCTTTGGGCTTAATTAAAATTGGATTCATCAGAGAATTGGGT
>JALURI010000188.1 GCA_027016965.1 Geoglobus sp. | reverse complement strand
GGCTATGGTGGATTGCAGGCAGAAAAATATGAATAAATTTCACATTGTAGGGGGTTGTTCAACTGCTCAGAATTTGTATTTTAAATCAAATCTGTCAAGATTCATTATCTTGTCCCACACTGCTATAAAGTCATGAACGAACTTTTTCTCCGCATCATCACTGGCGTAAACCTCTGCAACAGCCCTCAGCTCATCATGGTGCCCGAAAATGAGATCAACCCTGGTTGCACTCCATCTAAACTCTCCTGTTTTTCTCTCATACCCCTCGAACAGATAACGGTTCTGATCTGACTGTTTCCATTCAATTCCGCTGTCAAGAAGGTTCACAAAGAAGTCATTTGAAAGAACACCTGGTTTACTGGTGAGAACACCGTGTTTTTCATATCTGTAAACGACTCCAAGCACCCTCAACCCCCCAACAAGAACAACCATTTCCGGAACTGTGAGCGTTAATAGCTGGGCTCTGTCTACCAAGAAGTACTCTGGAGTTGTGCATATATCATTCTCTGAAAATCTATCCTGATATTTGAAGTAATTTCTGAATCCATCAGCAAATGGTTCTATTGCTCTGTAAAACTCAACCTCTATTTGATCCTGAGTCGCATCCACTCTACCGGGTGTGAAAAGGACCTCCACATCATATCCAGCCTTTCTGGCTGCTGCCTCAATTGCAACACATCCTCCTAAAACTATCAGATCAGCGATAGAGACTCTTTTATCGCTTCCAATTCTCTCCTGATTTTGATTGAACTCCCTTTGAATTTTCTCGTATATGGAAATTATATCCGGCAGTTCATCCGGGTGGTTAACTTCCCATTGATTTATCGGATACAGTCGGATTCTTGCTCCATTGGCTCCTCCTCTTCTGTCAGAATTTCTGTATGTGGATGCAGAGGACCAGGCAGTGTAAACGAGTTGGGAAATACTCAGCCCGGAATTCAGAATCTTCTCTTTCAGGTTTTTCACATCCTCCCCATCAATTACCTCAAAGTCCCTTTCAGGAAGGGGATCTTGCCATTCAAACGTTTCTTTTGGTACGTGTTTTCCGATGTAGCATGTCGGCGGACCCATATCTCTGTGAGTCAGCTTAAACCAAGCTCTTGCAAAAGCTTTCTCAAACTCTTCAGGATTTTCAAGGAATCTTTTAGCTATTTCCGAATACTTGGGATCGAATCTCAAAGCCAGATCAGCGGTTAGCATCATCGGCTTGTGTTTTTTGTAGGGATCGTGGGCATCAGGAATCATATCAGGTGCATCTCTGGCAACCCACTGATATTTTCCTGCTGGACTTTTTGTCAGCTCCCACTCATATTCAAATAGAAACTTAAGGTAATAGATGGCAAATCTCGTGGGAGTCAGTGACCATGTGAGCTCAAATCCAGAGGTGAAGGTATCCGGACCTTTTCCACTCTTGTATTCAAACTTCCACCCCAAACCCTGCATTTCCACTGGTGAAGAAGTTGGATCTGGGCCAAGGTACTGGTCTGATGCTGCACCGTGACACCTGCCAAATGCATGTCCTCCGGCGATTAAAGCCACAGTTTCCACATCATTCATCCCCATTCGACCGAAAGCAACTCTGATTTCCTTGGCAGATTCAACCGGATCTGGATTTCCACCAGGACCTTCTGGATTGACGTATATCAGTCCCATTTCAGTGGCTGCATAAGGCTTCTCCAGACTTCCCTCCCGCACACGCTCAGAGGTCAACATCTCCTCCTCAGGTCCCCAGTCAGGACTTTCATCTGGTTCAAAGATATCCTCTCTTCCAAGAGAGAAACCCAAAATCTTAACTCCCATATCCTCAAGCGCAATTGTCCCTGAAAGAATTATGAGATCTGCCCACGAAAGCTTTCTCCCGTACTTCTTCTTTATGGGCCAGAGCAATCTTATTGCCTTATCAAGTCCTATGTTGTCGGGCCAGTTTATTCGTGGTGGAAACCGGATGCTTCCATCTCTTGCCCCACCCCTCCCATCGTATATGCGGTAACTTCCGGCGCTGTGCCAGGCAAGCCTGATAAAAAGCGGACCGTAGTGACCGAAATCGGCTGGCCACCAGCCATGCGAGCTTCTCATCAGATCTTTCAGATCTCTTATTACTGCATCGATATCAAGATCCTGAATCTCCTTTATGTAGTCGTATTCTGCTCCATAAGGGTTCTGATTTGGACAGTTATGACGAAGAACCTTGAGATTAAGTCTGTTCGGCCACCAGTCTGTAATCCACCTCTTTCTTGGTTTAAATTTTCCACTCTCAGTGACACCATCTTCTCTTTCACTATTTACCATCCTACCACCAATTTCTTTCTACTACAATAGTATATAACAATTTCGTTTTAGAATTAATTTCTAATTGGAATCAAAATTAAGAGATAAAAAAAGCTAAATAGAATGAGGTTCTATCAGCCAAGTGGACTACGATAGCACACTGAGAGAGCTGAAAAGTAGAGGTAAAAGGCTGACCCCACAAAGGATGGAAATCATTAAAGCTATACTTACGCTATCAAAGCAGCACCCCACCCTGAAAGATATTGTGAGAGCCGTAAAAAAAGAGTTGCCAACAACAAGTGTTTCCACAACATATAATACTATTATGGAACTTGAAGAAATCGGCTTGCTAAGGATTTTTGAGTTCAATAAAGAGATCAGGATAGAACCCAACAGCAAACCACACCTCAACATAATTGATCCCAGAGGCATAATATACGACATTGATGATGAAGAACTCATCGAGATTATTGCCGATAAATTAAACTTAAAATCCAGGAATTTTCTGGTAAATGTGCTTCTGCAGAATGATTCAAAATGAAATTGCAATCACAGCATTAAATAAGCAAAATACTCAGCCCGCATGAAGTCGGGGATTCCAAAATGGTTCACAGCAGGTTTTTTAAGCAATTTTAATGTCCTTACCATCTGTATTTCATTGACCATGTTCTGCTCGAATGGAAATTCAGGACCAGATCTCTTTCCATGGGACTTCAGAATATTTTTATGTGAACTCTGTTGATAATTTTTTAACAGCATCGCCTACTATATCAAGACTTCTCCCACAGGCACGCATGATG
>JALURI010000187.1 GCA_027016965.1 Geoglobus sp. | reverse complement strand
GTCGTATAGAGGTTTTGTGCGGTATAACAAAGGAGGAGATTACTGAACTTATTATCGAGATCCTGAAAGAACTTGGAATTGAATTTGTAGAGCTTGAAAACAGGTTTGAAACAGAAAGAGGGATAATAAAGATAGAAATCCATGATGAATCCTGTTTTGGTCTCAAACTTTACAGGGTGAGATTTCCTGATGAGGAATTGGTAAAAAAATTCAGAGAAAGGTTGATCTCAAAGAGGGCTGGAGGTTAATTTCAGGAGAGTTTAAGTATCTCAATTGAGACTTGAGACCATGTGTGAGTCCAAGGTTATTCTCAGGAAAGGCGAGAACGAAAAAGTTGTAATGGAAGACGTTGTCAGGATTGAGGTCGAAAACGGAAAGATTAAAATGTGGGGTCTTCTCGGCGAATATGGTGAGGTTGAAGGCAGGATCGTGCTGATGGATTTTAGAGGTCATAAAATCGTGGTGGAGGGTGGAGAATGAAGGTTAAGGTTGCGATAAATGGATACGGCACCATAGGAAAGAGGGTGGCTGATGCGGTAAGCCTTCAGGACGACATGGAGGTAGTTGGAGTTACGAAGACCAAACCAGACTTTGAGGCGAGAATGGGTTCAACAAAGTATTCACTCTATGCAGCAATTTCTGACAGGGTAGAGGCATTCGAGAAAGCAGGAATAGAGGTAAAGGGTACAGTCGAGGATCTGCTGGAAAAAGCAGATATTGTGGTAGATTGCTCTCCCGGCAAG
Source organism: Geoglobus sp. (assembly GCA_027016965.1). The sequence goes on along the minus strand of JALURI010000187.1, from coordinate 2,328 downwards.
GTTGGAGCTGAAAATAAATCACTCTACAAGAAGGCTGGTGTGAAGGCGATCTTCCAGGGTGGAGAAAAGGCACATGTTGCTGAGACTTCATTCAGTGCCCTATCAAATTACGATGACGCTACAGGAAAAAATTTCGTCAGGGTTGTAAGCTGCAACACCACGGGCCTTGCAAGAGTTCTTGCAATACTGAAAGACATGTACAGCATAAGGAAGGTCAGAGCCACGATGATAAGGAGGGTGGTGGATCCAAAGGAAGACAAGAAAGGATTATTAAACGGAATAATGCCCGATCCCGTGAAGCTCCCCTCTCATCACGCTGAAGATGTCAAGACAGTTCTGCCGGACGTGAACATCGTAACTACAGCATTCAAGGTTCCCACAACACTAATGCATTTGCACAGCATCGCTGTCGAGATTGATGATGATGCAAAGCCAGAAGATGTTATCTCCAGATTTGAGAGTGAGCCCAGGATAATACTCTTCTCCAAAGAGGATGGATTCACATCAACAGCCAAAATAATAGAGTTCGCAAGGGAGTACAGGCTCCGCTATGATCTCTTTGAGAACGCTGTTTGGCGAGATAGCATTAACTTCCATGATGGTGAGATTTACATAACTCAGGCAATCCATCAGGAGGCGATAGTTGTGCCGGAGAACATCGACGCTATAAGGGCAATGTTCGAGCTCGCAGATAAGTGGGAGAGTATAAGAAAGACAAACAAGACCCTCGGAATAATTTGACAACCTGAATCATCTCTGATTTTTATTTCCAAATCCATAGTTTTTTGAATCAATGAACAAACAAAATGCCAAATGTATGGGCACATGGATACTGATCAGGATGTATCGGTCTGGCTCGAACAGGATACAGTTCCCACCCCAGCTTTGTGATCAGGTGAACCACATCAATTCCAACAGCTTCCATGGCAGGGCGGGATTTCAGAACGAATCTGCATCTCTTTCCCTGTAAAACATTGCATGGCTGCATCATGCAGAGAGCATGCTGACATGACCCGCCAGCAAAACCCATGGCAAAGTAATAGCCATCGCTGAAAGCCTGAGCCTCAAGAAGTCCGACTGTCTCCATGTTTTTTCTGTAATGTCTGGCAATATCTTCATCTTTTTTGGGATCAACGAAATCATCCTTGGGTTCCACATCTCTTTTTATCACAACCGCATATCTGTACTTTGGTATGATCCTCTCAATCTCCTCGGCTGTCGGGCTGTGAGGCGGACAATTTATGCAGTTGTTGTAGTGATGGCAGACTGAAATCCTGCATTTCAGTCTTAGCCTTTCATCAACTCTCACAATTGAGGCTGGGATTATCTTGGCATCACTGCATCCAAGTTTCATTGCAAAGTTTCTATACCTTTCAAGATCATGGAGGAGTTCATCCTCCTCTATTTCTGTTCTGAATCCTCTTGGCTTCTGAAACATTCCAATACTTCTCAGGAATTCTCTGTCAAATCTGGCAAATTTATCTGATCTTCCTTCTTTTTTCATTTCAATTTCCATGATTTAATATTCACAATTTCATATTTAAAAATGATGGTTTCTGCATCTACCTCACTGGAAATAACCCACAGAAACCAGCAACGAACCCATGACAGTTATAAGAGATGCAATCAGTGTTTTGAAACCTGTTTTTTCAAGATCTCTTATCACTATGTATCCAAGAAAGGCAGTTACCAGAGGGTACAGATTTGAAACCGGTATGGAAATTATCAAAGGAGAGACTTTCAGAGAATAATAGAAAAGAACATTTCCTGCTGTTAGAGTGATAGCTGAAAAAAAGATGTGTCTGTTTTTGACAGGATAAAATCTTCCTGTCAAAATGCAGAAAAACATCAGAAAAATAAATCCCGAAAAGGTCGCAATGGCAAGGCTAAGAAACACACTTTCCAGCATTCCAAGTTTTATGAGAAGTGTGGATATCCCGAAGAGGAGTCCTCCAACAACAGAAACACCAAATTCTTTCACATCGATTTCCTCTGTTGTGAAGAGGTAGAGACCGGAAACCATCAGCAGTGTTCCTGACAGAATAAGAACATTCATCTCTTCTTTTAAAATTAAAACTCCAAGCATGGCTGAAAACAGAATTCTTGTTGAGGAAGCTGGTGACGATTACAAACTTCCTCATATATTTTTCTCCATCTAGGATTTATTTCAATGCCGATCGCACGACGCCGTGCTAAGGTGGCACCAATTAATATGCTCCCAGTACCCGCAAAAGGATCAAGTACAAGTTCATTTTTCTTACTAAAGGTTTTAATGAGCTCTTCAGCAAGCTCTGGTGGTTTTTGACCTCCATGCTGGTTTCTTAATTC
>JALURI010000186.1 GCA_027016965.1 Geoglobus sp. | reverse complement strand
GTTGTTATGTTCACAGCTGTATCTCCCAGACTTTTGTTGACAAATGTCAGAAACTGATCAAAAAGGGGTTTGACTATGGCAGCTGTTTCAGGATCAAGCTGGGATATGAATATATTCAGGTATGTGATATAATCCTGCAGATTTCTGAGAATTGTTATCAGCTGGGAAACACCCTGAAAAATCCCGTAGAAAAGAAAGATGAAAAGAGGTATGGCTATCATCATGGTTGAAACGAATGCTGAAAGTGCATCTCCTGTCACATTTTTCAGCCTTGAATGAAGAGGTCTTGCAACATATGCAAGAACTATCCCAAGAATTATTCCGTCGAGAAGAGGTGAGAGAAGGTACAGAAATATGAATATAAGTGTTACAACTGTAAGGAGAAGGATGGCTCTATTCCTTTCCATAACATGATTTCATGTGCCTAACATATAATACACTTTTCCTGATAATGCCTGCAATATGATTCAGCTCATGTTTTGAAATGGCAGATTTTCCAAAGGCTCTCTTGAGGATCACTCTTGATTTCTCAATTCTATGCTTTGGATACCACACCTCCCTCATAAGCTCCTCAAAGTAATCAACAAGAACATCAATGTCCTTCTGTAAGGCAGCATCTCTCCCGGATTCAAAGCAAACGTCTGAGAGCTCATAAAGAATCACAGCCGATGCATGGCTCACATTCATAATCGGGTAGTCATCAGATGTGGGAATGCTGACAACTACATTGCATAGCTTTATTTCCTCATCAAAAAGACCAAAGTCTTCTCTCCCGAAAAGAATTGCTGAATTATCTCTGATGATTTCCCTAAGCTGTTTTGGCGTTATAGCCTTCCGAATGTAGTTTCCAATATTATATCCTCTCATTCCTGTTGTTGCAATTGCAAAGCTTTTCTCTGCCAGATATTCTTCAAGACTCTCGATAACCCTTGCATTCTCTATTATGTCCTTTGCGTGGGATGCAGTTATGTAGCTCTCCCCGGTTAAATTACACCTGTAAAGAATGAGATTTTCAAATCCGAAATTCTTCATCACTCTGGCGATAAACCCAATATTTTCAGGGATTTTGAGCTCAACAAGAACAACATCAATCATAGAAACATTCTTGCAAATTTGAGGGAGATTTTAACATGTTCGTTTGCATTGTCTACAGGCTCATCATGTCCTGGATACATAATCTCAATGTTGAATTCAGAGAGCCTTTTGAGCGATTCAATCATGAGTGATGGATTTCCTCCAGGAAAGTCCACCCTCCCAAAACCTCCGTTTGGAAAAACTGTATCTCCAGTAAACATGATTTTTTCATCCTCATCATAGAGACAAATGCTGCCAGGGGTGTGGCCGGGGGTGTGGATTACTTTAAGCTTTAGCTTTCCAAGATTGATCTCATCACCCTCATTCAAAAGCCTGTCAGCCTCGAATGGTGGGAAGTTTACTCCAAAGAAGGATGAAGAGAAGTTCTGCAGTCTTGCAAACTCATACTCCTTTTCGTGGAGCATAACCTCTGCCCCGCTCACATCTCTCAGATCTTTTGTTGCTGAGGCATGATCAAAATGGGTGTGGGTGAGGATTATGTAATCCAGATCCCTAAGATCGACATACTTGGAGATTGCTCTTTCAATGAAATTGAAATCTCCTCCGACATCTATCAGGGATTTCTTCTCATTGAGAATCAGGTAAACATTTGCCCCAAGAGGAGGGGCTACAATTCTCTCAATCATACCAATTCCTGTGCCTCTATCTCAACACTCTCAACATCATCAATTCTCTGCAATTCTTCGATAAGCCTGTCACCTATGCCTTCCTCATCAGGCATTACTGCTGCAACGAGCAGGGCTTTCAAGCCAAAAGCAATGGGCTGAATCCCGAAATCTGCTATCTCAACCTCCTCTGGCTTTACAGCACTTACCTTTTCCTTAAGAGCTTCAAAATCAACCTCAACATCCTTTGGCATCACTCTCAGCTTCATGAAAACCTTTCCCATCTCACCACCTCACGGACCCTCAAACCTACAGCTTTCACATACATACGGATTCCCAAGAGTTCTGCACTTCTTACATCTGTAAATTGTTTCCCCGCATGAAGGACAGAGGAATGCGACATAATTCGTGCCAACGAGGTTTGCGTTGCATGTTACGCACCTGTATATCTCCACTTTATCACCTCCCAATGACAGTAGTGCCGAAAGCTATCCCTTTCATTATATAATCTTTTACCCTTCCCCTCGCAAAACCATTGCATATGAACATATCTCTGCCATACATTTCAAGCAAATGAGGCGTAAATCTGTCTATGCAGGTTTCAAACTTAATATCTCCTGCTTTTATTCTCTCCACAACCATGCCATCCTTCATAATTCCATCAACGTTCGTTACCTTGACTATTCTCTCAGCATTTATCTTCTCAGCAACCCATACCGCGATGCTATCAGATGTAACATCCCAGCTGTGAGGGAGCTCGTCATATCTTTTTAGGAGGATGTATGGCAGAAAAATTCTAACACCATCAACGTGAAAATCAAAATCGCAGGGTTCAATCAGCCCGGCATATCGGGAAAGATAATATCCATAAAGGTTCATCGCTTCAATTGCCATCCAGTGAGCTGAATCATCATCAACTTCCATCTCCCTTATTTTTTCAGCAAAAACCCATCCTCCTGGCACAACAAGAATATCCCTTCCTGTTTCGTAAAGCTCATGGAAGATCTTGCCAGCCACCTCAGCAACACTTCCGCCCATCTTAACCACAATCATACTTTTCCACCAGCTTAGCCATTGCGTAGGCAGGAAATATCTCAGAGAGATTTCCAAATTTCTCTTTCAATGAGATACATTCCATTCCAGCTTTTGTAGCAGATTCTTTGAGTATAATTTCACCAATACCACACGCAACAACCAGATCGATCCCGAATTTTCTCTTCTTTTCCATGAGTGCTTCCGAAACTCTCCTGACCATATCATTTTTAACCCCCATCGCCTTAGATTTTAGAAAATCCTCATCCAGCTCTTTTCTGTCAGCACAGAACTGTCTGGCAAATCTCTGCATACACTCATCAACACTCTTTCCCCTTCCATCAGGGG
>JALURI010000185.1 GCA_027016965.1 Geoglobus sp. | reverse complement strand
GATTAAATATAAGAATTTTATGTAAGTTGAACAGATTCGATGTTGTCAAAAATCAATTATGAAGAATTGAGGAGGGGGGAATGTGAAACTCAGCAGAAGAGAATTTAACAAAGCTCTGACGATGCTTGGAGCATCTGGATTTCTGATGTCTTACAAGTCCGAAATTGTCAGAGCATTAGAACAGGCTAAGAACAGTGGAGTTAAACTTGTATGGATTCAGGGTCAGAGTGACACAGCATGCACCATCTCTCTTTTACAGGCATCTGATCCGGATCTGTACGATGCGGTCGAAGAGCTGAAGGTGAACATAGCATTCCGTTCAACGGTGATGCCTGAATTTGGTGATGAGGCAATAAAAATTCTCGAAGAGATAAACCCTGACGTTCTGGTTCTTGAGGGGTCAATTCCAACTGGAGACATGGAGAGCGCTTGCACTTTCGGAGAGAGAGGTGGAAAAGAAGTCACTCTTGTGGAGTGGTTGAATAAGCTGATTCCAAGAACAAAAGTTGCCATAGTCGGATTTGGGACCTGTGCTGCTTACGGTGGAATTCCATCAGGAAAGGACTTTACAGGAGAAAGCCCAACAAATGCAGTTGGATTATACCAGTTTTTAAAGGATAAAAAGCCCTCTGTACCTGTTATCCTGATACCTGGATGTCCTGGGCATCCAGACTGGCTTATGACAGTTCTTGCAGCAGCCCTTCTTGGAATTGTCCCTGATCTTGACAGTTACTGGAGGCCAAAGACGTTCTTCTCGAGTCTCATCCATGACAACTGTGTGAGAAGAGGATTCTATGATGAGGGGTGGTTTGCAGATAGTTTTGAAAAAAGTGATATCAGCTACAACACCTGTCTCTTCAAGCTCGGATGCAGAGGACCCATAACTCATTCGGCATGCTCCGAAACAAAATGGAATGGTGGAGTTAATGTATGCATGAACGCTGGAGCCCCGTGCATTGGATGTATGCATCCTGGCTTTCCTGATGAGACAAATCCATTCTTCAAAGATCAGAGCAGGCTCGAGATTGATGCCACAAAGACAGTATTCTCAACCCTGACAGGAGCCGTACTTGTTGGAGCAGGAGCGTACATAGCCATGCATGCATACAGAGAGCAAAAGCTCGATAAGAAAGGCAAAAAATAAGGAGGGGGAGAAATGAATGGCATAAGAAGATTTGACATTCATCAGAGATTACAGCATCTTCTGCTGCTAACAAGCTTTATATTCCTCGCAATAACCGGTCTTCCTTTGCTATACAGATACGCTGACTGGGGAATTGCTCTGATAGATTTAATGGGTGGGATTGAGAACGTAAGAGGGTTTCACAGACTTTCAAGCTTTGTGATGATATTTGCTGGAATCTACCATATAACCTGGGCACTTATAAAACGACCGACAGGAATGATACCGAGAAAGAAGGACATTCAGGATTTCTTTGCCGACCTTAAATTTGTCTTCGGAAAATCGAATTATGTGCCCAGTTATGACAAGTTCAGTTATGTCCAGAAGTTTGAATACTGGGGTGCATTCTGGGGAATGGTCGTTATGATTCTCACAGGCCTGGTTTTGAGCTATCCAGAGTACTTTTCACCGTCTGGAGAGATTTTTGCCGCAATGCGTGTAGCCCACTGGGAGGAGTCAATTCTTGCAGTTGTGTTCATAGCAACCTGGCACATGTACTTCAGCCATCTGAGAAAGAAGTTCTTTCCATTTAACAAGTCCGTTTTCACAGGATATATGGAGGTTGATAAGGCAAAGGAGGAACATCCATTGTGGGTAGAGGAGGTGGTTAAACGTGGAAGTGGTAATTGATCCAGTTACAAGGCTTGAAGGACATCATGGTGTTAAGCTTACGGTTGAAAATGGTGCTGTTAAAGAGGCAAAAGCCCTTGCAACGATGTTCAGAGGGTTTGAGAGAATTGTAATAAATAGAGATGTCAGAGATGCCCCAATACTCCTTCAGAGAATTTGTGGAGTCTGCCACAACGATCACAGGCTTGTAAGCCTTTTTGCAATAGAGAATGCTGCAGGACTGGCGGATGAGTGGGGGCGTGGGCTGCCGGAGGCTTCACTTCTCCTGCGAAACACAATTGCAGCCTTGCAGTTTGTTTTTGATCACCCAGTATGGGCTTACGCATTAACAGGCCCGGATTACAGCGATGCTCTCTTCAAAACAGGCCTTGTGAGATTTGATCCTCTGGTGGGACAGGGAGTAAAGGAGGCTGTTGAAGCCCAGAGAAGGCTTCATCAGGCTCAGGCATACATAGGTGGAAAAGTCCCCCACATCATGACCCCTATTCCAGGGGGGGTTACACTGAAAATTGACGAGAAGGTTATAACAAGGCTGATAAGCATAGTTCTTGATGTCAAGAAATGGGCACTGGGCGTTGGACTTGGAAAGACCGCTCTTGAGCATACAGCAGATGTCGCTGGATACATTATAGATGATGTCAGCAGGAAGCTTGAGAAGGGAGAAAAAGTTTACCCGCCAAATGATCCCGAGATTGGAAGAGGACTTTACGATCTTGTTTCCCTGATTCTTGTGATGGCAAAGATGGGAATAGGAGATATGGGTGAAAGAACTCCAGCAATGCTCGCTTACGGATTTCTGCCAGATACTGACGGCAAGCTTTTCTTCCCCCCAGGATTCTTCAATGGAAGCAGTTTTGAAAAATTCGATTACAGAAAGATCAGTGAGGATGTGACGTATTCCTATTACAGTGATGATGCTGGAGGAAGCTATGTTGGTGAGGAGGATGCAAGAAAGCTTGTTCCTGAGTACGGGAAGGCAGGAGCATACACCTGGGCAAAGGCTCCCAGATACAACGGTCAGGCTGTCGAAGTTGGACCACTGGCGAGAATGGTTGCAAAGGGTTTCAGAGATGGATGGAATGTTGGAGACCCTCTCGACTTAAGGAAGAATCTGGCAGGTGGAAGGACTGCAAGCAATGCCCTTGCGAGAAACATCGCAAGAATCCAGGAAGAGCTTGTAATGATTGATTACCTTGAGAGCCTTTTGCTTCAGCTTAAGGAGTATGCTGGAAGAAGTACCTACGTTGAATTCCCGGATAACGTAACCGCAGAAGGGATAGGACTGAGGGAAGCGCCAAGAGGTGCCCTCGGACACTGGATGAGGGCAAGCGGAGGAAAGGTTGAGAACTATCAGGTCATAGCACCCACAACATGGAACGTATCACCGAGGGATTCAGCCGGAAATCCCGGGCCTCTTGAGGAAGCTCTTGTGGGTACACCGATAACTCAGGAAAATCAGTGGGATGTGATAAGAGTTATCCACAGCTTTGATCTGTGCTTAGCATGTACCGTCCATGTTTTCACATTGGAGGGTAAAAAGTGGAATTTCATGGTCTGAATATTTTTTATTCTATACTTTTCCTCTGCTCTCCCCATGAACTATGCCTGTTGCAATCAGGTGAGCCATTCTGAGACACTCAGGGATTTTGCCCTTCAGAATTGAAGCCTCTATCATCTCAACCGCTTCATCCATTTCACATCCTGTAAATTGAAAGAAAATATCTCCGTAGGAATGGACCTCTCCTGCACTCTGAACGATTTCCTTTCTGATTTCAAAATCAGGAAGGTTTTCAAGGGCTCTATAAATAGACTCAAAATCGGGCTTTTTTCTCATGACCACAATAACAGGTATGCTGAGAGATTCGCTTATCTCAGAGATGTCAGCCATATTAAATCCTCCAAATGTTATTCCATCAAGGAAAATTGCCTTAATCTGATTTCTGAATTTTGATCTTTTCAGCATTGAGATTATTTTTGAGGTTGAGTCGAGACCGTCTACCTTTATTCTTCCAGTAATCACACCCTCAAGGTAATTTTTTCCCTCAACAACAGCTCCAACAATAAAGCACTCCTCACCTTTAAAGCTGTCATCAAACCCGACAAATCTCCAGGACTTCATCAGCAGTTGTAATGCTTTCTCACATATTTAACTCCATCCACCGCAAGGATCTCATCCTGACTCTCAGCATTCACGATAAAGTGATAATCATAAAAAACTTCATGAACCTCATAGAACTTCCCCCTGAGATTTTTCAGAATGTCATCTTTTCTGGAAAGATCCACCCAGACCTCAAAATACATGAAATTATCACCTTAAGCTTCTCAGATCGAATATCTCAAAAACAATAATCAAAAATAGGATCAAACCTACAGAAACCCTTACAGCACTGATTATCCACCAGTACTTCAGAATTCTGATCAGGTTATCTTCACTTGTGAGCCACTTGAAAATCCGTTCGGATATCATGCTTCTGCCTTTTCCTTTTTGCTCTTTATTTTCTTCAGCCTTATTATGTTTTCTCTGTCCATCTCCTCAAGCTTGAAGGTTATGTATCTGGCAGCATCCTCCATCGAAGGGATGACTCTGAATTCAAGGGCATTCACTCTCCTCTTTGTTCTTTCTATCTCCTCAATTAACCTTTTCAGGGTTGTCTCAATCTCTGCAACCTCAAGTACTGCATCAATCAGAGCCTCATAAGCCTCAACCGCCTCATCAATTCTGGCTGTGGTACCGATAATGCCGTAATTCCTTTCAGCAACAGATTTTCTAACAACCTCTCTTTTGATCACGGGAACAACAACACCCATTATGTTCTTTCTTTTTAAAGTGAAAGATGGCTCCTTATCAACGGACAGTGCTATAGACTTGACAGCAACAACACCATCAGCAGCCATAGCCAAGGCAAGCTTCTCCTGGGATTCCCTGTATCTCTGAACCATTTCATCTATGACTCTCTTCGCATCCTCAAGGATGGTTCTGAACTCCATTATGAGACCATCTCTCTTCATTTTCAGCAGTGCATGTCCCTTTTTAGCCATTGTGATTCTTCTTCTGAGCTTTATGAGCTCCATTCTTGTTGGCTGGACGTCCATGTTCTCACCTCAAAAAATGAGAAGACTACTCTGCCTTCTTCCTGTAGGCAGGATGATACTTTTCAATGTACTTTCTCTCAATCTTTGTGAGCTCAGCCTCAGGCAGCATTGAAAGCAGTTCCCAGCCAATTCCAAGGGTTGCTTCAATATCTCTATCCTCATATCTGTCCTGCTGTATGAATCTTCTCTCAAACTCATCTGCAAATCTCAGATATCTTCTGTCCCTCTCTGACAAAGCTTCCTCACCGACAATTGCCACAAGACCTCTCAGATCAACACCCTCGGCGTAAGCTGCATACATCTGATCATTCCACTGCACGTGGTCATCTCTTGTTCTTCCTTCACCTATTCCCTCCTTCATCAATCTGCTGAGAGATGGCAGGACGTTGATTGGTGGGTATATGCCCTTTGCATGCAGTTCTCTGCTCAGAACAATCTGCCCTTCGGTAATGTAACCTGTGAGATCGGGAATTGGATGAGTTATGTCATCTCCGGGCATCGTCAGAATTGGCATCTGAGTAATTGTTCCTTTTCTTCCTCTGATTCTACCAGCTCTCTCATATATTGTGGCGAGATCTGTATACATGTATCCAGGATAACCTCTCCTTCCTGGAACCTCCTCTCTTGCAGCAGATATCTCTCTCAAAGCTTCGCAGTAGTTGGTCATGTCTGTAAGTATAACAAGAACATGCAGATCGTACTCATAGGCAAGGAATTCTGCAGCTGTTAATGCCATTCTCGGGGTGAGCAGTCTCTCAATGGCAGGATCATTTGCAAGATTCAGGAAAACAACAGCTCTCTCAAGAGCTCCTGTTCTTTCGAAGTCCTTCATAAACTGGTGAGCCTCCTCATGTGTTATGCCCATGGCAGCAAACACAACAGCGAACTCCTCTCCCTCACCTCTGACCTTTGCCTGCCTTGCAACCTGAAGTGCTATGTCGTTATGCGGAAGACCTGAGCCTGAAAATATCGGCAGTTTCTGCCCCCTCACAAGAGTATTCATTCCATCAATTGCAGAGATACCTGTCTGAATGAACTCCCTCGGATACTCTCTTGCGTAGGGATTTATTGCAGCACCTATAATCTCTCTCCTCTCCTCAGGAACGATCTTTGGACCTCCATCAATTGGATCCCCCGATCCGCTCAGAATCCTGCCAAGCATGTCATAGCTGACGTTGAGCCTTATAATGTCCCCTGTAAATCTTACTGTTGATGAGGTGTCTATACCTCTTGTACCCTCAAAGACCTGAACAATCACAATATCCTTTGAGGTGTCGAGAACCTGTCCCCTTCTTGTGGCTCCGTCTGACAGTGTTATCGTTACAAGCTCTCCATAGCCAACGGGCTCGGTTTTTTCAACAAAAACAAGAGGTCCTGCAACCTGAGTGATAGTTTTGTACTCCTTCATTTACTCCACCCCCAGATTCTGCTTGATCTTCCTGATTGAATTCTCGATTGCACTCTTGTAATCCTCTTCGAACTTTGCCCTTGCGAATTCGTCAACACCCTCAACACCTATGATCTCCTCAACAAGCTTTCCAGCCTCAAGTGCCTTGTAAAAGACATCATTGACGTCCTTGATTGATTTCAGTATCTCATACTGCTTCTTTAAATCGCAGTATGTATCTACAGGGTGATATGCGTATTGCTGGAGAAATACCTCTCGTATAAGCCTGGCAACCTCAAGGAGTAATCTCTGGCTTTCAGGCAGTGCGTCACTTCCCACAAGCTGCACAATCTCCTGAAGGTTTGCCTCCTCTTGCAGAATCGTCATCGCCCACTTTCTCAGCTCACTCCAGTCCTGGGATATGTTCTCGGTAAACCACTCAGCAAGGCTATCAGAATAGAGGCTGTAGCTCTGAAGCCAGTTTATTGCAGGGAAGTGCCTTCTTGCTGCAAGCTTTGCATCAAGAGCCCAGAACACCTTAACAATTCTTAGAGTGTTCTGCGTGACAGGTTCGCTGAAATCTCCACCAGGTGGTGAGACAGCACCAACAACCGTAACACTTCCGATGTTGCCGTTCAGTGTCCTGACTCTTCCAGCTCTCTCATAGAACTCTGCAAGTCTTGAAGCAAGGTAGGCAGGATAACCTTCCTCACCAGGCATTTCCTCAAGTCTTCCGGAGATCTCTCTCATTGCCTCAGCCCATCTGCTTGTTGAATCTGCCATTATACTCACATCGTAACCCATATCCCTGAAATACTCTGCTATTGTAATTCCGGTATAAACGCTCGCCTCTCTTGCAGCAACTGGCATGTTTGATGTGTTGGCTATAAGCACAGTTCTTTCCATGAGTGGTTTTCCTGTTCTCGGATCCTCAAGTTCAGGGAATTCCTCAAGAACCTCAGTCATCTCATTACCTCTTTCGCCACATCCAATGTAAACGACAACGTGAGTGTCACTCCACTTAGCAAGCTGATGCTGTGTAACTGTTTTTCCTGAGCCGAATGGTCCCGGAATTGCTGCTGTACCGCCCTTTGCAACAGGAAAAAGCGCATCAAGAATTCTCTGACCTGTTATGAGCGGAATTTCAGGAGGAAGTTTCTCCCGATATGGTCTTGCAATTCTGACAGGCCATTTATGCGAGAGCTTCAATTCTGTCCCATCCTCAAGTACCCCTATTGTTTCATCAACTGTGAAGCTTCCCTCGTAAATCTCGGCCACAACTCCAGAGATATTTGGCGGAACAAGGATCCTGTGCTCAATGAACTCTGTTTCTTGGACGCTTCCAAGAATGTCTCCTCCATTTACCTTATCTCCTTTTTTCACAACAGGCTTGAACTCCCATTTCACACTTCTGTCTAAAGCGGGAGCATCAATTCCCCTGCCTATGAAGTCTCCGCTCGCATCCTTCAATGCTGGAAGAGGTCTCTGAACCCCATCATATATTGATTTGAGCAACCCTGGACCAAGTTCAACGCTCAACGGCATTCCCGTGTTCTCGATCCTGTCTCCTGGCTTAATTCCTGAAGTATCCTCGTAAACCTGAATCAGTGCCTTATCTCCAACAAGCCCGACCACTTCACCCATCAGTCCTTCATCACCAACCCTGCACACATCGTACATCCTTGCCTTCAATCCCTCAGCAACTACCAAGGGTCCTGATACACGATAAACCTTTCCGATTAACTCCTTCACTTCCATAGGTCAACACCTATCGCCTTTCTTATCTTTTCTCTAATCTCCTCTGCCCCTCCTTCAGCACCAACAGCAACAAACGTTGGCTCCACACTCTCATCAACAGCTCTCCTCAACGCGAGGGGCAGTTTTTTCAAAAACTCATGCTTGATGACCGCAACACCAATATCCTCACTTTCAAGAACCTTTTCAACAGTCTGTACAAGCTCCTCATCACTACCGACATCAAAAATATCCCTGACTCCTGCAAGTCTGAAGCCCAGATTGAATTCCGGGTCTCCAATTATTGCCAGCCTCTTCATACGATCACCAACTGCTCCCTAATGTCCTCAACACTCATTCCGCTTTCCTTACCCCTTGCAAGTATCCTGAGATTATCTATCTCTATTTTCTTGAGAAGCATGTATGACAGAACAGGAAGTATTGAAAGCGGGTAGTTGCTTGCTTTCTTTATCATCCTCTCAGCCCATGCTCTTGTCAGGGCATTCTCTATCTTTGACATGGGCTGTGTCATTATCGCCTCTTTCAAATCCTTGACAAACCAGTAGTTCTCTATCGCCTTGTAAATCTCCTCCAGTTCCATTGCTGCAAGCTTTCTTGCCTCATCCTCTGTAAGCTGATATCCGTAGGGGATTATTTTTGGAATTATCTCCTCAGCATGGATTCCTTCCTTTTTCAGCCTTATTATTGTTTTCATGTTCACAATGTCTATTTCCATTCTGATGAAGTCTATGAAATACTTTGAATCGAGGCTTTCAGCTGAAAGACCAGCTATAGAGGTATAGTAGAACTTGTCAAGCTCATCTTCAACATCTGAAAGCCTTTCGCCATGGAGAATTCTCTCAAGAATGCTGTAAAAGGGTTTTCCCCTGAATACGTTCACAATCTCCTCAAGGCTCTCCTTTGCAAGGAGCGATTTGAAGAACTCTTCATCAAATTCTCCTGCCGGCACAAGGGTTACCTCTATTTCCTCATTTGTGAATCCGTACATCTTGCCTCTCAGTATGTTTTTTATGTTCCAGAAGTCCCATTTCCTGAGATAAAGAACTATAAGGTCTTTCGGCAGTCCCTTAGAGATTCTTATGAGCTTTGAGTAAATTCTTGACAGGTTGAGTGAGAGAGCATGATCTATCAGATTGACCCCAGAATACCTGAACGCAAGTTCATCTATTTCCTTTTTGTATTCGGTTTCTTCAAGATATCTGGCTATCTCATTGAGATCCATGTTCAGAAGCTTGTTGTAGTCCTCCGTAGGGATGAGCTTTCTTTTCATCACCTTTACTCTTGCGACAATGTAAGCCCATTCTGAAATCTTTGTTCTCTTTATTATCTTTGAGATCATTGCCTATCACCCGAAAAGCTTTTCATAGAGTTCCTTCATTTTTGACTCGTAAACTTCTCTGATAAGATTATCAAAGGTGAGATTTATTCTGTATTCCCCATCTTTGCTCTCAAGAATTACCCCACCAATACAGTCCACACTTCCCCCATACTCAAGCTTTGATATTTTTTTCACTATACTCTCGTC
>JALURI010000184.1:1690-3106 GCA_027016965.1 Geoglobus sp. | reverse complement strand
TCTGAGTACTGTCTGGATACTCGTGGACATTTACGAAATGGAGCTTCCATTTGTTGAGGAGGGAATGGAGGTTACAGTGCGTTCTCCATACGTTCCGCATCTGGAGTTCAGAGGAAGGATTGATTACATATATCCCTACCTCAATCCTGATACCAGAACCCAGAAGGTCAGAATCGTTGCTGAAAATGAGGGACTCACCCTCAAACCTGAAATGTATGTGGATGCCGAAATAGAGATCCCGGTTGGCGAAAGGCTCGCCGTGCCTGTGGATTCGGTTATGCGCACGGGCAAGAGAGATATTGTTTTTGTAAAGATAAAGGAAGGAAAAGTGGCTCCACGGGAGGTTTCCCTTGGTCCCGAGGTTGACGACCATTTCATCATCCTGGACGGACTTGAAGAGGGAGAAGAAATCGTTACGTCCGCCAACTTTCTCATAGATTCTGAGAGCAGACTCAGACTGGCCATTGAAGGAATGGGCGGCGGAGAAGCTGCAGGCGGCCACCACCACTAAAGGGGTCAGGTCTTGACATTTGACATTTTGATGCGAGGAGGCACTGATGAATGAAGAGATTAAAAAGGAGGGTCTCATAGAAAAGATTATTGAGTGGTCAGCCAACAACCGGTTTATCGTCTTCATGTTGACAGCATTCGGACTCATGTACGGCATTTACGTCCTCGGTAAGCTTCCACTGGACGCAATACCTGACCTTTCCGACGTTCAGGTTATTGTTTATACCGAGTGGAAAGGAAGGTCTCCCGATCTGGTGGAGGATCAGATCACATACCCCATTGTCACAGCACTTCTGGCAGCACCCAAGGTAAAGGTTGTGAGAGGATATTCCTTTTTCGGATTTTCTTTTGTTTACGTGATTTTCCAGGATGGGACGGATATTTACTGGGCAAGATCAAGGGTTCTGGAATACCTGCAACAGGTGCAGGGTAATCTTCCTGAAGGTGTGGTTCCTCAACTGGGCCCCGACGCCACAGGGGTAGGATGGGGATTTCAGTACGTTCTCGTGGATAGATCCGGAAAGCACGATCTCGCAGAGCTGAGAACCTTTCAGGACTGGTACCTGAGGTACTGGCTTGAGTCTGTTCCGGGAGTAGCAGAGGTTGCAACAGTCGGTGGTTTCGTAAAACAGTACCAGGTTGAGCTTGATCCGGATAGGCTCCTTGCATATAACATCCCCGTACACAAAATAATCCACGCCATAAGAAATTCCAACAATGATGTTGGTGGAAGGGTGGTTGAATTTTCCGGAACAGAATATTTTGTCCGCGGTCGTGGTTACATACAGAATGTCAAAGATATTGAGGATATTGTTGTGGCATACGATGCCGATGGCACTCCAGTTTATATAAAGGATCTGGGTCACGTACACCTGGGACCTGACATACGAAGGGGTACTGCCGATT
>JALURI010000184.1:0-1680 GCA_027016965.1 Geoglobus sp. | reverse complement strand
AATCGTCGTGGTGAGATTTGGTGAGAACGTTTATAAGGTTATACAGGACGTCAAGAAAAAACTGGAGGAACTCAAGGATTCTCTGCCTGAAGGTGTGGAGCTCATTCCTGTGTATGACAGGTCCGAATTAATTGAACGGGCTGTTGACACCCTCTACGAAAAGCTCATTGAAGAGAGCATCATTGTATCCCTGGTGTGTATCGTTTTTCTCTATCACATCCCATCAGCCCTTGTTGCCATAATTATGCTCCCTCTGGCTGTACTGTTTGCAATTGTTCTCATGTATGAGTTCAACATAACTGCAAATATCATGTCTCTGGGAGGTATTGCAATTGCCATCGGAGCGATGGTGGACGCAGCCATTATTATGATTGAAAATGCCCACAAATACATTGAGCATGAAGAGGGAACAAAACCGAGACGGGAGATTATTATTGAAGCTGCCAAACTTGTTGGAAGGCCTCTCTTCTTTTCACTCCTGGTTATAACAGTTTCGTTCCTTCCTGTTTTTGCACTTGAAGCTCAGGAGGGCAGGCTCTTTAAACCCTTAGCGTATACAAAGACCTTTTCCATGTTCTTTGCATCCCTTCTTTCAGTTACAATTGTACCCCCGCTTATGATTCTGTTTATAAGAGGCAGGATCACACATGAAGATGAAAATCCCATATCCAGATTTCTCATTAAAATCTACCGTCCGGTATGTGATCTGGTTATCAGAAAACGATGGCACACAATAAGTATAGCCACTCTGGTATTCGGGGGGTCAATGTTCGTTTTCAAGTTAATCGGTTCTGAATTCATGCCCCCATTAAACGAAGGTTCCATCCTGTATATGCCCACCACCCTGCCGGGTATCTCCATCACCGAAGCTGAGAGACTTCTGGTCATTCAGGACAGGTTGTTCAAGACGTTTCCCGAGGTTGATACTGTGTTTGGAAAAGTTGGAAGAGCGGATACACCAACAGATCCGGCACCTCTGTCAATGATTGAAACCACGGTGGTTTTAAAGCCGGAGGAGGAATGGCCCTGCAGGATATCAAAAACCTATCCGTGGGCACCCGGTTTACTTAAACCAGTTCTGAAGCTTATTTTCGGAGAATGCAGAAAAATTACCTGGGAAGAACTCATAAATGAAATGGATTCAAAGTTTCAGTTTCCGGGAGTAACAAATGCATGGACAATGCCCATAAAAGCACGCATAGATATGCTCACAACCGGAATCAGAACGCCTGTGGGTATAAAGATTTACGGTCCTGACCTCAATGTTATTCAGCGTATAGGAGAACAGATAGAGGCTGCGGTGAAAACTGTTCCGGGAACGAGAAGTGCCTACGCTGAAAGAGTTGTGGGTGGATATTTTGTGGACTTTTTCGTGAAGAGAAGGGAGGCAGCCAGGTATGGGCTTACCGTGGAACAGGTTGAGAGCATAGTTGAAACGGCGATAGGTGGAATGAATATTGATATTACCATTGAGGGAAGGGAGAGATATCCAATAAATGTGAGATATCCAAGGGAACTCAGAGATAGCATAGAAGAACTCAAACGGGTACTGGTGCCAACGCCTTCAGGTGCACAGGTCCCAATAGGGCAGCTTGCAGAGATAAAACTCACAACTGGCCCCCCGGTTATAAAGGATGAAAATGGTTCTTTAACAGGATGGATTTACGTTGACGTGGTGGG
>JALURI010000183.1:566-3106 GCA_027016965.1 Geoglobus sp. | reverse complement strand
CCCCCCCGGTAATGTTATCAATGCCATCCAGCACTCCGCCTTCGTCAGAACCATACCGGAAGAAATAGGCAGATTGATTTTGAGCAAGCAGGGTATAGTTAACTTCAAGAATTCCGTTTCCATTTCTGTCTTCACCGGGGTCAAGGCGTCCGTTTCTTTCTGTTCCCCCGGAAGGATCTGTGCAGTAATCATCTCCTGCAGGATCAAGGTTGGAAGTGGAAAAGCCAAATTCGCCTTCATTAAAGGTCAGGTCAATACCGGAGTCCTCAGCGTATGATGGCACGGCATAGTACTCATGCTTGCCCTGATATTTTCCTCCCATGTGAAGTCTGAGCCAGGCATTGCTGAAGGGATCATCTGGTTGATTGCCTGGAAGAAAATCAAAGTTTAAAGGTGCATAATTATGCAGCAGTCCCCATGTAATTTTCATTTGCGTGAGTTTCTGCATCCGTCGGTAAGAGAGAGCCCCTGCAGCTCTTGCAAGGGAAAACCCTGTGGACATGGGCACTGTGGTGTCTCCAAGAGCAATCTGGATGAGCACTTCTCTTTCATCGTAATCCTCAAACACACGATTCTGTCTGGTGTAGGCTCCCCACGGTGCTTCCCAATGGATGACGTTGTTGTTGTAGTGGGAAGCATAAATCACAGGCTCAGCTTTTTCTATGCCTGTAAAGGCAATATCAATAAATCTGAGAAAATCGTATGTGTTTCTCTGAATTCCCAGACCTCTGGTCCGACTGTCCAGAACCACGTAAAGACTTCGGGAAGGCTCGGATTCAATGTAAAGAATGATTTTGTCTCCGGGATCAGCGGGCACGTGCACGATAAAATTGCCCTCATCATTGACCACACCTGTTGTTCTTTCCCCTGTTGAGAGGTTTTCTGCTACCACCACTTCTCCGGGATAAACTTCAAGTTCACCGAGCATATTTTTAAACACTTTTGGCGGATGGCGGTCATCATTGTTCAGGGTAACAGGATAAGATGTTCCATTCAGATATTCAACAGGACCGCCTGCAAATGTGGGACCGAAGATTTCATTGAAAATTCGCTGCGCAACAGATGTCAGGGATGTTCTGACCATAATGTCTATGAGGCCTCCGCCGGGAACGTTCAGAACAAACCGGTTTATATCCTTTTCAACAGCGGCAAATATAGAGCCCAGAATTCCCCCCATTGACTGACCCGTATAAAACACCCTTCTCGCTCTACCGCCCACATCAATGTTCCCGTCCACGTTGGTGTCAATGCCCTCTTCCAGGAGTATTCTCACCAGATTCATTTCATCCAGGATCGTCTGCCGCATGATGTCCCTTGTTCTGAACACGTCTGCAGTAAAAAAGATTTCTCCTGAGTCACGAACTCCGTCACCGTTTACGTCCACAGCCCTTCCAACTGTGGTAAGTTCCCGAATCAGCCCTTTTGAGGTTATGTATTCAAGGAAACCGTCAAAGTTTTCGTAGCTGTAATATTCCTGAGGAATGTCGTATCCCAGAACTCCCGCAAGAAATATGAGAAGAACATGAAGGGCTCTCGGATCTATCCCGAGTTCTTCCTGAGCCGCTTTTTTAAGAGTTTCCGGTGGACCTGCAATGTAGGCAAGTGGTATATCGGGTCCGTGGCCTGCGGCATCTACCGTAATGGTGGCAAACCCGTAACGGGCGAATATATTGGCATAGGCGATGGCGTGGAGCCTTGAGCCTCCGTTACCGTGTCCAAATATTATAACATCATATGGCGGCTGAGCGTATCCGTTGGCCGGGGAGGGCCTGGGCACAGCAATCATGAAAGAAACCTTTGTGCTTGAGCGTACGTAAGTGCCGTCAGCATTTTTCTGGAATGTTCCTGTTTTTGTGTTTATCAGGTATGGTGATGTGTAGTGGCCGAAGGCAAGATAGTCCACACTGTCCATAAGGAGAAGATCAAGAATAGAAGCGTTAAGGCTTTCTGTAAGGTTTTCGCCCAGCGACGTAATAACGGTCATAACTGCATTTGCCAGGAACGTGGCAGATAAGGTGTAAGGGTTATCGTCTTCTCTGGGCGGTTCCACTGGATGCATTACAACTGCACCCCTGGCCGGAAATTCCCGAGCCAGGTAACTGTGTGGTCCTCTTCCGTACAGACCCCTGCGAAGTTCTACCAGTTCGGATGTTGAGTCCTGGGTTGTGAAGCGCCAGGCAAAAGCAACATCGGATTCAGTTATGCCCAGTGGCCTGAGGTAATTTAATGCCTTCTGCACATCTTCGGTGTGAGCAATGTCATGGGCGTATCTGAACGATGGGGGCGGACAGACTGCCCTGCCGTATTCGTCCGTGAGGTTTTTGGTAACTATAACCACGTATCTTGATGCTTCATCAAGGGGGAATATGGGCCTTATTCTCAGGTATCCCGATGAGAAGTCATAAAAGTTTAAAAAATGTACTTCTCCATTTATTTCTGCTGTGTTCCCTGGCGGAAAAAGGAGGTTGTCCCAGTCACTCAGGGGATCGTAGGGGAAAAACTCTTTATGGGGTCTCTCCGTGGGGTACAGGGAAAGGGTG
>JALURI010000183.1:0-556 GCA_027016965.1 Geoglobus sp. | reverse complement strand
ATATAACACTTACCAATATGGAATGTGATACGTATGGACGACACAGATTGCCTTGCAGTCAGAAAAAAAGCAAGACTTTTCGCTGACTTAACACTACCTTTTGAGTATTTTGATCAAAATAACAGGATCATTAAAGATCACACCATCGTTCATGAGGTTATAAAATTTTTCCACATCAGGAGCTGCGTCAAGCACCAGAGAGATAGGAGAAAAGGTACTGAAGCCGTCCAGTTCGTTGAGGTTTTCCCTGATGGCTTTCTCAAAATAGGTAGGTGTATCTGTGGGGAGGTTTAGCCGTATGCCTGTGGGAGAGGAACTGTCGGGGCGGGTCATAATATCACTGGGAAATGGGACCACAGGCACAGGGGAACGCTCGGGTTCAAAAACCACCCTTGGACCGCAATTTTCCTTCTGGGCAGGTATGGCACTGGAGAGAAAGGATATATTCTCATACTTTTCACCGCATCCGCTGATAGTGAAAAACATACACCACAACACAAATATAATACTGGATACATTTTTGAGCATGGGGTAATTTTTACTTAAATCTCAACAC
>JALURI010000182.1:776-9667 GCA_027016965.1 Geoglobus sp. | reverse complement strand
AAATTAGAGCAGATGGTAGCCCAAAAATCGTCAGGTAAGTCATTTATTCGATTGCAGAAGCTTCAGATGAATTTAGTCTGGGTCAACCTTGCATTGGGCATTCTGGTACTGTTTCTTTCAGCAATCTTAGCAGGACCCTGAACTACTATACCTTCAAACCCTGAAAACTTCTCCAAACTCTGTTATGCTTTTCTCTGAATTCAGCAGTTCTGCAAGAATGCTTATAAGTTCTGATTTTTTCACTCTCACCTGGGATGTATTATCTCTATCCCTGATTGTCACTGTATCATCCTCAAAGGTCTGATGATCAATGGTTATGCAGAATGGTGTACCAATTTCATCGTACCTTCTGTATCTTCTCCCTATGCTACCTGTAACATCAAGCTCGGTGTAAATGCCATGCTTTCTCAGCTCAGCAGTTATTTTCTCTGATTCATCGATGAATTTATCTTTTGAGAGAAGGGGTAGAACTGCAACCTGAACTGGAGCAAGCCTTCTTCTCAATCTTAAAACCTTTCTTTCCTCTCCATCAACAGTATCTGTATCGAAGGCATGTTCAAGGACTGCGTACGTTATCCTGTCAAGTCCGAAAGAGGGTTCGATAACATGGGGCACGATTCTTTCTCCATGAACCTCCTCCTCAACTTCTCTTATCTCATAATACTCTGAGGTGATTCTTATCTCCTCTCCATCGACAACAACGGTAACCTCATCTCCAACATCATTCAGCTTTTCAAGCTCTTCAGCAATCTTTTTTGCCTTGTCCCTGAACGCAGGTCCTAATTTTGGTATATTGGGTACAATTTTCTTTCTTTTCACCTTTACGGGCTCGTCGTAGGGAACAAAGACACTAAGGTCCTCTTTGCTGAACTGTGTATGTCTTGATAGATCGTAGTCACTTCTGTCTGCAATTCCAACAACCTCTATCCATCCGTAACTGAGAAAAACCTCAGCATCCCAGCAGTCAACAGCATAATGGGCTCTTTCATCATCCTTGTGCTGTCTGAATCTTAATTTTTCATCTTTTATTCCGGAAGCCAGCAAAAATCTCCTTGTTTTTCCGACAAAATAGGCAAGAAGCTCATGAGCTATAATTCCTCTTTCAACAGCCTCCTTAAGCGTTATTCTGTGCTCCTTGTCAAATTTATCAACAAGTGTTATCACATCATCAGCGTATTTATTAAATTCAGGATGTTTTTTTTCTCCTGGATGGCAGAAAAACTCAAGTTCAGCTTGATTGAACTCCCTGAGCCTTATCACTCCCTGTCTTGGGCTTATCTCATTTCTATAAGCTCTTCCAATCTGGGTAACACCAAATGGCAGTTTGTGTCTGAAGTAATCTGACAATCTCCTGAACGCTATGAAAATCCCCTGAGCAGTTTCAGGGCGAAGATAACCTTTTTTACCTCTCCCAGGACCTATTTTCGTCTCAAACATCAAGTTAAAGTGTTCAGGATCTTTAAAATCTCCATCGCACTCGCATTTAAGATTGAACTCACGAATCACGCTTTTTACAGCATCAACAGTGGGATCAACCTCAATATTGATCTTTTCTTTGACATAGTGGTCTGCTCTGAAAACCTTACCACAATTGGAGCACTCGATCGCAACATCTGTAAAACCCTCAGCATGCCCTGAGGCTATGAAAACCTCTTCAATACCAACTGTAGGCGTGTCAATCTCAACACTTCTCTCATTTATCACAAAAAACTCTCTCCAGAGATCTTCTATTTTTCTCCTCAACCCATTTCCAAGAGGGGCGTAATCGATAAATCCTGCTATTCCACCGTAAATTTCAAATGACTGCCAGATAAAACCCCTTCTGACAAGCATTTCCATGATCTCGCTCATGGGGTGTATGTGGGCAAGCCATAATTTAAATATTTTCATCTTTGATGGGCTATTGAATCAGGCATCTTAGATAAGTAAGCATCTTAGATACGTAATGTTGAAAATAACACATCTCTGAGCTCTGAAAAAGATTGGGATCAAATATAACACATATATTAAACTTCTGGAAAGTGAAATACAGTTGAAGGCACCTTCCCCATTCTGAATGAAAGAACTAAAAAGTTAACAGGTTTTCTTTTAAACAGTTCGTTTGAAATAGATTCAAGATCGGTCTGAGAGCTTTATTGGTTTCTATAATTGCTGGAAGGAGTTATTTTGACACGTTTCCAGCTGAAGAGAATAGAAAAACATTTATCGAAAACTTTATTTTATGGTTTTTCGGAAGAATTAATGGTGCATATTCCTGAAATTTTTGACCTTATATACTCTACTCATCCTCCGCCTCATCAAATAGCTTGGCTGCCGACCAACTCTCACCTCTACAGGCAAACCTGCTTCAGAAAGCATCCTCGGGAGTTTGGAGATAACGTTTTACGTCTAAGCTATCATAAAACC
Organism: Geoglobus sp.; assembly: GCA_027016965.1. The sequence goes on along the minus strand of JALURI010000182.1, from coordinate 7,261 downwards.
TCACATTGCTGTACCGGTAAACAAAACAATCTAAGCTCTCGAAATCATCTCTATTCCTGCTGTAACAGTCAAACAGCTTCTATATCTTAATGTTAGCTTGAGGATGCTTTATCCTGGATGTTATCCGCTTTATACCCGGGGAATCAAGATGACTTTTGAACAGGCTCTCCCATTCCTTTCAATCACCTTTCCTGTGAGCTCCAAATTCACTTCCGTTGTTAGAGATATCTTGGAAATTAATATGCTTTTCGAGTAGTTATGTATGGTGTTTTAGATTACCATGTCCCGCTTTTTCAGGGCACATCTGCAGAGATGATCTCGACTCTGTAAGTATATTTTAAGTTTTTCTTGGAATTGATAATATCTCCATCTCCTCAATGTACAGACAACTCAAAACCCGAGTAGGAATATAGAATCACGTTCCATTGGGCTCCTATAATCTCCTATCTTAGTTCACATGTGGCTTTGAGAGTGTACAGCCACCCGATCTTGGAGATTATTAAAATGTATGTACCACAGACTCATAATTATCGAGGACACATTCAACCTCCACAGGAAATAAGGGGGGTGGCCATTTTAGCTGGAACCACCAAAACGAGGAGGGTTTATAAGCTCATGCACCGATCGTGGGATGTGGGAGTGAAGCTGAGGGTTCACGTGTCTCCCGGCTCCAAAAAAAGCGGGGTTCAGGGATACGATATATGGAAAAAAGCGTTGATAATCAAGCTAAAATCTCCACCTGAAGGTGGGAAGGCAAATGGGGAGCTAATTGAGATTCTTTCAGAGTTCTTTTCGGCTGAAGTCGAGATTGTGACAGGACATAAATCCAGGAGCAAGATGGTGGTTGTAAAGGGCCTGAGTGAGAGTGAAGTTTATGATAGAGCGAAGAAGGCTTGAAAGGTTGCTTGGACTTATTGAAGAGCTTAAGAGAATCTCAGAGGAGGGTGGCATAATCATTGTTGAAGGGAGAAATGATGTAAGGGCTTTGAGGGGACTGGGCATAGTAGGAGAGGTTGTTACAGCCTCATCAATGCCTGATTATGAGATATTCAGAATATGCTCCGGAAGAAAAACGGTAATCCTTTCTGACTGGGATTTGAAGGGAAGAGAGATAGGGATGAGATTAAAGAACCTCATAAGCAATGCTGACATAAACATATGGAGAGAGATTTCCGGAATAAGTGGTAGATACATCCACTCAGTTGAAGAACTGCCTGAATTTGTGAGGAAAGCATGCAATTTTCACAGACTAATTGTGTGACGTCAGGTATTTATTGAACCCGGTGGTAGTATTTCAGTGAATCTGGTTTACTCCAGTAGATGTGGAGTTGTTGAAGGAAGATGTTTCTGTGGGAGAGGAAAGACAACTCTGACAGGAGATGAGAGAATAAGAATAAGCAAATTTTTGAGTGGTTTACTGAGGCACTTTCCTGAGAGGTTTGGGATCGAGCTTGATAGAGAAGGATTTGCAGATTTTAACAGAATTCTTGAATTGATGAGAGATCGTTATAGCGTTGATGAACTTCATCTCAGAGCAATGGTGGTTTCTGATAGAAAAAAAAGATTTGAAATCAAAAATGGAAAAATAAGGGCAAGATACGGGCACAGCATTGATGTTGATGTTGGATGGAGCGAGAATGGAAAAATTCCAGACAGGCTGTATCATGCAACCTCTCCTGAAAACCTCAAAAGCATACTGAGTATTGGCTTGATTCCCGTAAAAAGAAGGGAGATTCATATGACGGAAACTCCAGAGAATGCAATTGAAGTTGGATTTAGGCATTCTCCAGATCCTGCACTGCTTGAAATTAATGTTGAAATGGTTTTGGGAGATGGAATTGAAATAAGAAAGAAAGGCAAAATCTTCACTGCAGATGGAATTCCTGCAGAATGTATCAGGGTGATTGAATGGAGGAGGAAATAATCAGGGCTGGAATGGAAGAGATAAAACGACTATCAGAAATTTTCGGTGATGATGGAGGGGCATTCAGAATTGGAAGCCAATGGATCGTCATAACGAATGACATGCTTGTTGAATCAACTGACATAATAAATGAAATGAAACCTGAGGATGTTGGATTTAAGGCAGTCACGATGAACGTCAGCGATCTTGTTGCGATGGGCTCTAAGCCAATCTATTTTGCCTTCTCCATAGGCCTTTCTGAAAACGGGATTAATAAAGCAAAAACATACTTCAAGGGGATCGAGGAGGCAATGGAGTTTTACAACATGAAGCTAATTTCAGCCGATACAAACACTGCTAAGGAACTCGTCATTGATGGAATGGCTATTGGAATGGCTGAAAAACTTCTTTTGAGGAGAAATGCAAAGACAGGACAGGCTGTTTGTGTCACAGGGCATCTTGGCAGGGCAATGTCTGCTCTTCTCATCTCGCTGAGAGGAATGGATGCAGATACCAAAATGAAAAAATCACTTTTTGAAAAAATTCTGAAGCCCAAGGCAAGGGTTGATGTGCTGGATAGACTTGTGAAAATCAGCGAATGTGCCATTGACATCAGCGATGGGCTTGTTAAAGAGCTGAAGACAATATCCAAGGCAAGCAGATGTGGGATTGTTATTGATTCTGAAAGTATCCCAGTATCTAAGGAAGTTCTGGAGTTCTGCGAGCTGAACTCTCTTGATCCAACTGAAATTGCCATGAATTCTGGGGAGGAGTATGAAATTGTGTTCACAGCAGACAAAGATGATCTTGTATCTATTGAATTTGATTTTACAGTTATTGGTGAGGTTATTGAAGGAGAAGGAGTCTGGTTTAGGAATGATTCAGGATTGAAGAGCATTAAAGACATTTCATGGCGACATTTCTCAGACAGTATGGTTATTTAAAGACATAACTCAATTCAGACCTTTAAGAGAGAATCTGAAACCGGAGATGGACTCTTTTCGTTTCAGTTTAAGCTTATAGTCCATTGCTTTCAATGCCAATATCTGTTCAGAGGTATGTGAGATGAAAAAGGCAGGCATAATCGGTGTTGGAGCAGTCGTAGAGCTTCCGCACTGACAGTACTTTACACAGCACAGCTCACATGGCTTTGGATAGGGTTATTGATGTCTGAGATGCTGAACCGGCCATTGTGATTGAGGAAGGGACGGTATAACAATGCCATGGTAGTATACAGCAAACCACAGTCTGAAGACTGGAGACGCCACATTGGTCGGGATTTTGCCTACAATGGAGTAATTACTTAGCGTATATCGAACCCAGTGAAATGTTAGCTGGAGCTCAGAGCCAAGTCAGATCTGTTCACACCATTCCAACCTGTTTTGTTCTATCTGCCCTTTCCACACCTCGGACATTTAAATCAGGTTTAAAATAATTCTTTAGCAGATATTGCTGATTTTTTATTAAAAGTTTAAAGCTTTTTCTTTTTCATTTTAAACAGCAATTTCTCCGTCTCAACCGCAATAAAGACGATTGACGAGAGGATTAAAACTGCAAACCACTCTCCAGCACTTAGGGACTCAAGTCTGAGGAACTCTCTTAAAAAAGTACCTGTAACTGCAATCTGCAGAATGATTACGAGAATGATTCCTGCCGGAATAGCACGGTTTTTGAATTTCGTCTCCATAAATGACCTATCGAGATGGGGTGTGAGAAGGTACCAAGCCTCGCAAAGCACTATTGCATTTACGGCAAGAGCCCTTTTAGCATCTCCCATGAAATACGCCAGATATGCAATCACTACAATGAGGAGTGAGACGTATGCTATCCTCACCGCAATCCTCCTGTTTACAAGCTCACCACCTGTTGGCTTGAGTTTAAGAAGCCCCTCTTCCAATGGTTCGAAAACGAGCATTGTCCCAAGGAGAAGGGCTGTTACGGTATTTATCCAGAGAATGTGGACGGGTAGTGCAGGAATCTGAATTGCAATCAGAAAGGCAATGAGCACTATCAACCCCTCACCACCATTTGTTGGAAGAGTCCAGGAAGTAATCCTCTGAATCTTTCTGAAGACGTTTCTTCCCTGTTCAACAGCCGAAACAATAGTTGAAAAGCTATCATCAAGTATAACCATGTCTGCTGACTCCTTCGCCACATCACTCCCGCCCCCCATGGCAACACCAATGTCTGCCCTCTTCAAAGCTGGCGAGTCATTGACCCCATCTCCCGTAACAGCAACAACCTCATTAGCCTCCTGAAAGGCTCTGACGATCTCGAGCTTTTGTTCCGGAGAAACTCTTGCAAAAACATTGTATCTCTCGATAAGATCTTTCAGATTCGATTTTTCCATATCCCATCCTGTTACCACTTCATTACCAATGCCAAGCTCTCTTGCGATGTAAAGTGCTGTTGCTGGATGGTCTCCGGTTACCATTACAACCCTGATTCCTGCTTCTTTGCATTTTTCCACACTCTCTCTGCTGTCATGTCTGAGCGGGTCAGTCAAACACTCAAATCCCAGAAATTCTATATTGTCAAGCTTAAAACCGTGGAATTTATCAACGACTTTTTTTGCAAATGCAATAACCCTGACACCCTGAGAAGCGCAGATCTCGGCTGAAAGTGGCTTTTTTCCGGTCATCTCTGCAACAACTTCCGGCGAACCTTTAATGTAAATTACAGTTCTACCTTCAATTTTTACAGCAACAGCCATGTACTTTCTTTCAGAATCAAACGGAATCTCATCTATGAGCTCATAATGTGGGGTTATCCCTGTTCTGTATGCGATCTCAAGAATTGCGTTTTCAGTTGGGTCTCCGATGAACTCGAGATTGCCATCTTTATCAATCACCTGGCTTTTGTTGCAGACAAATCCTGCGTGAATTATCTCTTTGAGGTCTTTTTCTTTTTTTGGATCGATTTCAAACCCATCCTTAACAACCCCTCTCTCATCTATTAGATAGCTGCTGACAGGAGTGTGGATGCCTATCACACTCATTCTGTTCTGAGTCAGTGTGCCTGTTTTGTCTGTGCATATGACTGTAACACTGCCAAGAGTCTCGACAGCCTGAAGCTTTCGTATCACAGCTTTTCTCCTTGCCATCTCTTTCACACCAAATGCAAGGGATATTGTAATCAGCGCTGGCAAAGATTCAGGTATGACTGCAACAGCCAGACTCACAGATGCAAGAAAGGTAAATGACAGGTCGTAACCTCTAAGATAGCCAAGAATGAAATTTAAAGCTGAAACAGCAATCACTCCAGCTGAGAGCTGTTTACTCAAAACCCTTATTCTCTTAATCAATGGTGTTTCAATTTTTTCCTCAACAGTGACCATCTTGCTTATTTTTCCCAGCTCTGTGCTTTTTCCAGTTGCAAAAACAACAGCCACCCCATTTCCCTCAACAACATTGGTTCCTGCATGAACTATGCAAGCCCTTTCAGGCAGAATTGCGTTCTCACTTACAGGCATTGGATTTTTCCTTACAACCTCAGATTCTCCTGTAAGAAGGGATTCATCAACCTTTAGATTTCTGGATGAAATCAGTCTGGCATCTGCTGGAACCTTCATTCCAGCCTCAATGTAGATTATGTCACCCGGAACAAGAAGTTTTGAATCTAGTTCTCTCGCTTTTCCAGCTCTTTTAACCCTGGCTTTAACGATCATCAGACTTTTTAAAGCATAAATTGCCTTTTCAGCTCTCCATTCCTGAATAAATCCTATAAACGCATTGGCGAGGATAACAAGACCAACTATCCACACCTCAAGCATCTGATTCAGGTAGTACAGAATAAAAACCGAAAGAATAAGAATGTATACGAGAGGATCGAAAAACTGCCTGAGAAACGCTTTAATTACCCCCCTTTCCCCTTTTTCAAGGATTTCGTTAAATCCAAATTCCCTGAGTCTATTCTCTACTTCTTCCTCTTTCAGACCATTCAGGTTTGATTTGAGGGTTTTCAGTGTCTCTTCATAACTTTCTGCCCACCAGCGAATCACACTCAATCTTTGATCTTAAAGAAAATAAAACTTTCAGACAAAATCTGAAAGGAAATGGGTTTTGTGAGCTGGATGTTCTTTGTCGACGAACTTTTTGATAAAATTGCATGAAACTGTGATAGGTTATCGGTCTACACCATCCTCTGCTCTGTGAAATAGCTGGTAGTGGAGCGACATTGCCTCATACCCTTCAAGCACCACCCTACAGATGGGGCATTCCATCATAATTTTACACCATTAATAATTATGTTTTTCGTCTTATTTATAGTTAACTCCTGATTTCAGAATGCAGAATGGCACCGCTTCAAAGAGAGTTGGTGAGCCTTTGTGAAGGGGAAAGAGGATAAAGTGGTTGTAAAAGGGCTGTTGAGATCCATACTGAATCTATTCCTCATCTGTCTTCATTATCGTGTCGCCCATGCAAAACAACTCTCTTTTTAAAACTTCAAACCTCTTTTTTCCTATTCCTGGGACTTTTAAAAGATTTTCCATGCTCTCATACGGCCTGTTTGACATTATTCGCCATGCCAGTGTTCTTCCGATTCCGGAAAGCCTCCTAAAGTTTTCCTCGCTCACCAGATT
>JALURI010000182.1:0-766 GCA_027016965.1 Geoglobus sp. | reverse complement strand
GTGTTTTATTTCCCTGAGCTCATGAAAGAGGATGTACTTCTCGTAATTCTTGAACCACTCGGATAGCCATATCTCGTTTGTTGGTATCCCGAGCTTCTCTGCCGCTGGAGGAGAGATCAGCTTTCCCTGATAAATTACACGGTAACAGGCGTTGTAATCTTTAATAACATGGTGGGGAACGTAAACAATCCTGTGGCCCAGCTTTTCTGCCTCAATTCTCGGATGAATGGGTGTCCATTTCCATTTATCCCGTGTCATATTTACATCACATCATAAACCAGCCCCTCATCTGTCACCCTGACGTGTCTGCTCATCCTGTGCCTTCTCACGTTCTGCACATCCATTATGTGAACGACCTCCAAGCCCAGGATGGCTGAAATGTAATCGGAGAGAAGTATTCGATGACACCTCCAGTAAAGCTTCTCAGCGCACATTATGCACAGTCTTTTTTCCCTCGCCATGTCAGCAAGCCTTTCAGCCGCCTTCCTAAACTCATCAGTGAGCATGTGGTCTGCATAGTTTCTGAACCCCTCGTTTTCTATCGCGGTGTTGGGGGAGCACTCTAAAATCCTCTTCCTGTATCCACCAAGCTCCTCTACCCAGATATACTCAATTCCGTTTTCAGGGAGGATCTTCTCAAGAAACTCCTTTCTGAAGTGCTCAAACTTCGAACCGGGGAACCTGCGGACATCGATAAGCACCTGAATGCCGAACCTCTTAAGTATTCTGAGAAACTCTTCGAAGTTCCTGTTTGAGTGACCGATGG
>JALURI010000181.1 GCA_027016965.1 Geoglobus sp. | reverse complement strand
GGGAAAGGAAAGGGTCAGGCTGTAAAAGAGGCATTTCAGTACATGGATGATGACATAGTTGTGATGATTGATGCAGATGGCACGTATATGCCCGAGGACGTTGAAAAACTTCTTGAACCCATAAAAAAGGGTGTTGCGGAGCACGTTATAGGCAGCAGGCTTGAGAATTTTGAGAGTGGAGCATTTACAAGGCTAAATCTTCTTGGCAACAAAATCATAAACTTCTTCTTCAGGATGCTTTATGGAGTTAATCTTCATGACATTCTCTCAGGCTACAGAGCTCTGACAAAGGAGGTTTACAAATCCATTTTGATTCAGAAGGAGGGTTTTGAGGTTGAAACTGAAATGACTGTTGAGACGATAGCCAATGGATTCAGAATCGCAGAGGTTCCTGTCCATTACAGGAAAAGAGCAGGAAGAACAAAGCTGAATCCTTTCTTTGATGGCTACAGAATAACAAGGACTGTTTACTCCCTTCTCGGCAGATACAGTCCTGGAAGGTACTTTTACATTCTTGGCCTCGTCATGCTTCTGGCTGGATTTGCCGGAGGAGTTTACATTGTGATTGAGTGGTTCAGGGGGATATCTCACTTTCTACTTGTGAATCTTGTTTCGATTCTCACTGTTTCCGGAATTCTGATAATTGCTGTTGGTTATCTTACTGACTCACTTTTCAGAATCAACACCCAGATCAGAAGAGAGATGAGGAAGATTAACAGGAGGTTAGAGGAAATTGAGCGTAAACGAGATTGAGGATCTTTTTTATCAGAACATACACGAACTCGGAAGAAAGGCTGATGAGATAAATGGCAGAATTGCAACCTTTTCTGTTAACAAGCACATAAACTACACGAATTTCTGTGTATCAAAGTGTCCAATCTGCGCCTATTACAGGGATACAGGATATCTGATGAGGGTCGAGGATGTTGTGAGAGATGCATTGAAAGCGATCAATGCAGGTGCAAGGGAACTTCACATTGTCGGGAGTCACAATCCGGAAGTTGGCGTGGAGTATTTTGAGAGCATCCTGAGAGAAATCAGAAAAAGAGGAGGAAACGGAGTTGCAGTAAAAGCATTGACAGCCACAGAGGTTCATTACTATGCCAGAAAGGAGAAGATGAGCATCAGAGAGTTTCTCTCGAGACTCAGAGATGCTGGTTTGGACATGCTTCCAGGTGGTGGTGCGGAGATTCTGGTTGAAAGAGTTAGAACGAAGATATCTCCTGACAAAGCAAATTCCAAAACATGGCTGAGGGTTATGGAAACAGCCCATGAGCTTGGGTTGAGAAGCAATGCAACTATGCTCTTCGGGCATATTGAAAGTTTTAGAGACAGAGCAATACATCTTGAAAAGCTCAGAAAGCTTCAGGAAAAAACAGGTGGATTTGTTGCCTTCATACCTCTTGTCTTCCATCCCGAAAATACATCATTCAGCCATTTAAGCAGAGCATCTCCTCAGGACATTCTCAGAACAATTGCGGTTTCGAGGATGGCATTGCACAATTTTATGGGAATAAAAGCCTACTGGGTCATGATGGGGGAAAAACTCGCCCAGATCGCATTAAATTACGGGGCAAATGATGTTGATGGAACTGTGATGGGGGAGAGAATAGCCCATTCAGCAGGGGCAAAAACGCCTGCAACACTTACAAAAGAAAAGCTCGTGAGCATGATAAGAAATGCTGGAAAAATACCTGCTGAGAGAGACGCATTTTTCAACACTCTGGAGGTGTTGAATTGAAAATCGGAAAGTTTGGTCTAATAAACAATTTTCTTCCCTATTACCAGATTGAAAAGGAGGGTAAATATAAGGTTGTGGAGAGTTCTCCAAGAGAACTTTCAGAAATGATACTCAGAGGAGATATCGTTTACGCTCCTGTCCCATCATATTTCTACATCCAGAAAAAAGACATTCTTGATTGCCACAACTTCTGCGTTTCATCAGATGGAGAGGTTTTCAGTGTTGTTGTGGTATCAAGAAGAAAGAGACTCGATGACTCGCCAATAGCAGTAACATCAAAATCCATGACATCATCAAGGATGCTCGAGATAATAAGGAGAGAGAGGGGGATGATAAACAGACTTGTTATCACTGATGGTAATTTTATGGACGTCTTGCGAGAGTTCAATCACGTTATGATAATTGGAGATGAGGCAATAAAAGCCAGAATGGTTTTCAGGGTTGTGATGGACATAGGTGAAGAGTGGAAGGAAATAACAGGTTTGCCAGCAGTTTTTGGAATTGCAACCTCAAAGCGAGGTTTTGAGCACGGAAAAGCAATAGACAGAGATGTGATATATTCATACAGGAAAGGAATGGAGATGAAGGATGAGATCGTTGAAATTGCAAGTCTTAAATTCAGGATGCCCTCTGAATTTCTTTCAATCTACTTTTCCAAACTCATCCATGAGGCAGGTAGGAAAGAGATTAAAAGTCTTAACGTTTTTGAGGAACTTGTAGATGAACACAGATTACATTGAGAAAAATCTGAATGGAGAGAACATCAGCTTTGATGATGCGCTTGAGCTATTCAGCCTTCCAGTTTATGAGCTTGGATACATGGCTAACAGAATAAGAAAGGAAAGATGCGGGGATGTTGTTGGATTTGTCATAGACAGAAACATAAACTATACAAATGTTTGCATTTCAAGATGCAGGTTCTGTGCTTTCTATGCAAAAAACAGCAGGGAAGCGTATGTTCTGAGCTACAATGAAATTCTGAGAAAGGTTGCGGAGGCTGTTGAGCAAGATGCAACCCAGATAATGCTTCAGGGAGGTATAAATCCTGAGCTTGGGATTGAGTGGTTTGAGGGTCTTTTCAGGGAAATAAAGAGAAGATTTGAGGTTGACATTCACAGCCTTTCTCCACCGGAAATAGTTTATCTGGCAAGAATGGAAGGAATGAGTGTTGAAGAGACAATCTCAAGGCTCAGGGATGCTGGGCTTGACTCAATACCAGGAGGAGGAGCTGAGATACTGTCTGATGAAATCAGGCATAAGATAAGCAACAAATGCACATCCGAAGAATGGCTTCAGGTCATGGAAACAGCCCACAGGCTTGGAATAAAGACAACTGCAACGATGATGTTCGGGCATGTAGAGAACAAGAAGCATGTGGTGGAGCACTTATTTAAGATCAGAGATCTTCAGAAAAGAACAAATGGCTTCACAGCATTCATTCCCTGGAGCTTTCAGCCGGGGATGACAGAATTGTATGACCTTGTGAAGGAGCCAGCCTCACCTCTCAATTATCTCAGAATTGTTGCTATTTCAAGGATCGTTCTCCACAATATAAAAAACATTCAGGTATCATGGCTTACGCAGGGAATGGACATAGCTGTTTTAGCTCTTGACTTTGGTGCAAACGACTTTGGGGGGGTTATGCTTGAAGAAAATGTTGTAAAAGCAACAGGAAAGGAATTCAGGCCTGTACAGGTTGATGAGATAATCTCTGCAATAAAGAGAGCCGGCAGAATTCCTGCAAGACGAGACACTTACTACAACATCATTCAGTTTTGCTGACCTTTTCAGCCATCCTGGAAGCGAGAGATATTATTCTCTCTGAGTTCCTTGACATGAATGCTCCTAAAATCGATGTAATTATCACCGCTGTTGTCACAGTTGAAATCTCTTTCCCTATACCAAAGGCGAATATGAGGAAGATTGAAAACTCTCCTCTCGCAACTGTATCAAGTCCAATCTCAAGTCCCGATTGCCAGGATTTGAGGAGATGTCTTCCGGTTATCAATCCTGATATTACCTTTCCAGAAATAGCCACAGCAGCAAATATTAAACCAAGAATTAGCCCATCTGCAGAAAGGGTTACTGAAATTCCGAAGAAAAAGAAGAAAAGAACAAGAAATACATCCTTGAATGGAAGAATTATCTCTCTCAGCTTTTTTATACCTGAAAGCATGAGACCGAGCATTATTGCAGTGTATCCAGCGGGAATATGGAAAAACTCCTCAAAGGCTATTCCAAGAAGGGCAACTGTAAATGCAAAAAGGGCTGGAATTTCGTCTTCTCTCTGAAACAATCCCCCAAGCAGTCTTGGCATGTAATTGGAAAGCATGTATGTTATTGCTGTGAACACCAGAATCTTCACCAGGAAAAGAAACAGACCGGAACTTTCAGGATTGTTCAGGACTATGAGAAGCGCGATAGCTATATCTTCAAAAACCATTATCCATATCACTATCTCAGACTCTCTGTACATCAGCTTTCTGTTCTCTATGAGAGATTGAAGAACAATGGCTGAACTTGAGATGTAGAGGGCAGATGCAACAAGAAAAGCCTGAACATGACTGAATCCGACAAGAAATGAAATGGCATAAATGAGCGAAAAATTAATCAAAAAATCGTACAGCCCTGAGTGAAATATCATCCCCTTTTTCTCAGAGATCTCTCTCGGATTCAGATTTACACCAATGTAGAAGAGAAGCATTATCACTCCCGCTTCAGCAATAGCATTTGAAACCTCATCTGCCCTGAGTAAATCAAGACCTCCAGATCCAAGAATCAGCCCCGCAAGAATGTAAGATGGAACAGAAGGTAGAGAGAGCTTCTTTGAAATGACAGCCAGAATTACACATATGAGCCCTGCAAGAGCTATGTCCATTTATATCCCCAGAATTTCCCTTTCGAATCTCTCTATTTGCTCTTTATCACCAATAACCACTATCACGTCCCCCTCCTCGAATATGAGATGGGGGGGTGGGCTTATTATGGTCTTTCCACCCCTCGAAACAGCAACAATATTTGCTCCCGTCCTTTTCCTTATGGCAAGTTCCTCAATTGTCTTTCCATGAAGTTTTTTTGTTATCGTATAGGTGTGCATCGCAAGTGTCAGGTCTGGAACTCCCATGAAGTCGATCTCTACACTTTCCTTTTCCTTTTCTATAGGCACACCCCCAAGAACTGATGAGAGTCTTTTCGCCTCTGTTTCACTCATTTCGATAGAACATGGTTTCTCACAGGATTTTTCCTGAATGTATATCTGTATCCTCTTATTCAGTAGGAATATGACTGCAATTCTATCACCAGAACTTGTTTCAAGCTCGTATTTTGTTCCAACACCTTCAAGACCTATGAACCTGACCATGCTTAGAGTGTGAACTAATCTAATTTATCTTCTTCGATGCCAATATTTATAATGCTGAAGCAAGATCTGTCCCTGATGAATGTTGAAGGACTCATACTTGACATAGATGGTGTTATCTCAAGGGGCAGAAAGCCAATAGAGAGAGCAATTGAGGGATACAGGATGATAAAGGAACTTGGAATAAAGATTGTTTTTGTCTCCAATAATTCAACCAGGAGCAGAAGGATAATGCTTGAGAGGTTCAAACAGTTCGGGCTTGAGGTGAAAGAGGGTGAGCTGATTATCGCCACTCATGCAACTGCTGTTTATATAGCCAAAGAGAGTGGAAAGACAAGAATATTCACCACCGGAGAGAATGGTCTTAAAGAAGAACTTCTGAATCTCGGACACGAGCTTGTTGATTATAGAGATGCTGAATATCTTGTAGTCGGATCAAACAGAGGAATCAATTTTGAAATTTTCACAAAGGCACTGAGGCTCGCATTGGATAACGAGATAAGATATGTTGCAGTAAATCCAGACAGGGTTTTTCCGGCAGAAGATGGGCCAATTCCTGGGACAGGACTTATAATCGGTGCTCTTTACTGGATGACAGGCAAACAGCCTGATGTTGTTGTTGGTAAACCCTCAAGAATCATTATCGATCAGGCGATAGAGCGACTGGGTGTTGACAAAGAGAAGGTTGCGATTGTAGGTGATCAGATTGATGTTGACATCGTGGCAGGAAAGAATGCAGGAATAAAGAGCATTCTTGTCATGTCAGGTGTCACAAATCAGGAAAACTATGCAGAAAAGGTCAGGGAAACCGGTGCTACTCCTGATTTTATTTTTGATGACCTTTACGATCTCTCAATTGCTCTGAGATCTGGTAAATAGGATGTTTTTATATTTTTACTGGGATTTTTGGTGCATGTATCGGATTTTCGGTGAAAAGCCAAAAAGAGGAAACCTTTTAAAACATTATAAATCGTTAGATTCTGTGAAATTTGTTGGTTTGAAAGGCTACTCAAGGTATTCAGACAAAAAGTCTCTGACACTTGATGAAATAAACAGTCTGAAAGATGTTGCTGTTGCGCTGAACAGAGTTAAGGGTGGAGAAGAGCTAATAAAGATCTGCAGGAAAATAAGGCATGAACATGTCATTCTGAATGAACTTTATGCAATAGCAAATGTGTCAAAATTCAAGAAAGTGACGGTGAGCGTGGGGATGAATGCCATGAACAATTTAGATCTGAGATTTTACAAAGAGCTTGGTGCTCATGCAGTTGTCATTCCCCCAGAGCTGAATTATGAGGTTGAGAGCTTTGAAAAGGAAGACTTAAAAATTGAGGTTTTTGGAAGGGTATTTGTTGAGATGTTTTACAAAGGCAAATGCCAGCTCTCGATTTATGCCTCTGGAAAGAGTGTGAAAAAGGATGGAGTTTGCAATATGGAATGCGCAGTGAAATGGGATGTGATTTATTCAGGACAGAAAGTATGTGAAACAAGCTTTAAACCTGAATTGAGATTTTATGATGTTGAAGCTGATTACATTAAGCATGAGACAAGACAGATAAATGGAGAGGGGGTGATTGATAGTGGAATTGACAACCAACATTCCCAATCTTGAAAGTATGAGTGAATGCAGCATAAAGCCTTATGACTCCATTTACCTTGGAATGCCATACTGCTGGGAGTATGAGGGAAATCTCATAACAGGTGGGGATGATCTGGCATCTGCCATAGAGCTTCTTCACATTATGGAAAAGAAAGCATACGTTACAACCTTTGCCGTCCCAAGAAACAGGGATCTGAAGAGGGTTTTCAGGGTGATAGATGTTGCTGCTGAAATAAGCGATGGTATCGAAGCAAGCAACTTGGGAGTTATAAGGTATATCACAAAAGAGTATCCGGATGTGAAGGTTATAGCTGGAGGACTTGCAAATATTTACACTGATTCAACAGCAGAACTTCTTTACTCGATTGGGGTTTCAAGGATTGTGCCAGCATACGAACTTTCCATTGAGGACATTGAAAAAATAAAGGAGACAGGAGTAGAGGTCGAAATTGTTGTCCATGGAAAGATTCCTGTTGGCGTGGGACATGAGTGCTTCCTGAAAAAGTTCTCTTCAGAGGTTGGAAAGGATTGCCCGAACATATGCAGGGAAGAGATGTTTTTCAGGAGCGAGGATCTCGTTTTAAAGCCCTTTGGACATGCAACCCTAAGCGGAAAGGATATTTGCATGTACGAGCACATTGAAAAACTGAGATTTTCCGATGCATTCAGAATCGAGGCTGTTACAGAGAGAATCGGATATAGAGAGAAGGTAGGAAGGATATACCGACATCTAATTGAAAATGGGTTTTCAAGGTCTGAGTTTGAAGAGCTTAAGAGTATTTCAGAGAATGGCTTTGCAAATGGCTACTATTTCAACAGGGCAGGGCAGATCTACATTCCGGGGTGATGGTATGGTCGAACTTCTCGGTCCAGGTGGAAGCCTTGAAATGATTGAGGCTGTTTTCAGAGCTGGAGCTGACAGTGTTTATGCAGGAGTTTTAGGATGGAGTAGAAGAAGCAAGAAGTACGAGATGAGCGATGAAGATCTTGGAAAGGCTGTTAAAATCGCTCACGATCATGGAGGAATGCTCAGAGCAGCGATAAATGCGATGTTAAAGCCGGGAGAGGAAAAAATGTACATTGAGAAACTTGACACTCTCTACAGCATGGAAATTGATGCAGTAATCCTGAACGATATCGGTCTTATGAGGATAACAAGAGAAAGGCATCCAGATCTGAAGATTGTAGCAAGCATAGGAGCGAGCATTCTCAATAAGGATGAGGCTATGCTTTACAGGGAAGCTGGAGCAGACATGTTTGTTGCAGACTGCAAGATGAGCCTTGACGAGATGGTTGAAATAAAGAAGTACACTGGACTCGGTGTTGAAGTTCTGATTCATGCAAATACTGACTTCACATACCTCGGCAGATGCTGGATGAGCAGTTACAAATCCCTGAAATACGAGACGATCGATGATAAAGCATATTACATAGGTAGTCCGAACAGAGGAGGGGTGTGCTTCAGACCATGCCTTCTCGGCTGGAAGCTCTGCGGTGAAAAAGTCTACGCATCTGATTTCAGACTGCCAAATGACATGTTTCTGATGCTTGATGAGATTCCTGAGATGATTGACAGGGGTGTGGACTGCCTTAAAATCCAGGGCAGGGAGTACAGCGTGCCGCTTATACACGATCTTGTCAGGCTTTACAGGAATTTCATTGATGATTACATCGAAAGAGGAGGAGTTGACATGGAAGCTTACAGGGCTGAACTTGATGCCATTGCAGAGAAAAGAGACTCTGAAAGGCTGAGGAGAACACTTGAGTTGATGAGGGCTGCAAGGGTTGAGAGGAGTGAGGTTTGAGTCACGTGAAGGTTAAATAAAAGCCTGTTCATTTCTTCCCAAGTTTCTGCATTTCTTTCTTGATTTCCTCCACAATTTCAGGGTTGAGAATTTCCTTTCTGTTATCTTTCTTGATTGAAAACACTATGAAAACCCTGCCACCATATTCTTTTTCAAATTTTCTGGAGTCTGTTCATAAGTGATCGGTTTGATCTGCAAGCCGATGTACCTGTCTTTCACCTGAATGTAAAAGTCAACATTGTATAACCTGTCCCACTCATCGGGTGCAGGTTTAATTTCAATACTCAGATCACGTTTCAGTTTTCCGTATATTGTGTTGATTTCTGTTAAATACCCATCGTAAGTTCTGTTTATTACAAGATTGCAGATATACTGTATACAGTCTTCCTCATTTACCTCCTCTATTTCCGCCTGAATGACCTCTGTTATCTTCACATACAGCTTTCTTCCGAGATCTTGAATGTATTCGCGGGGAGATAGACCTATTCCCTTTGATTTCAGGAATTCGGCAATTTTCTTATAGTAAAAATTTTCCCAATCCACTATAGTTTTGGGGGGCACATTCACGAATCCACTGAGAAACAGGACCTACGCTGTTTTTCTTGTTTAATCCCCATCTGTTTGTTGCCATGTTGAGTATCCATTCTTTTGGCACTATTTCACCTCTTTTTCCAGTTTCGTGAATTTTGTTTTGTATCTGTAACTCTTGGATTTATCTGCAACTGCCATTCCAGATTTAATCAGATATGCATTGATGAATATTCTGTTCTTTAAATAAACATAAGCTTCGACAGTTTCATCATCTAAGACAGAACCATTGTCAAATCTCAGAAATATCTCTTTCCTTAACAGATACTCCTTCAAATATTTCAGAGTTTTCTCTTTTTCAATTATCTCCACACCCAGAAACTTGACCTGTAACCCTGTGTTCAGCCTGATCGTCTTCTCATCCACGATTTCGGTAACCCTGTAAAGTCTATCATTCTTAAAATTGAATTTCTGGGGGTCTATCTTCGGTTTGGCATCTTTAATTCTCGGAACATAGTTAACATCATCGACATCTACTGTACTTACCCTTTCTACTATTTTGATACTGTCGCTAAATTGCAGTAAACTCTGCTTTAGCCCAAGTTTATCTTTTATCACATCCAAAAACTCCGCGTTTATTTCATATCCAATCGCATTCCTGTTCAACTTCAAAGCAGTTTTT
>JALURI010000180.1 GCA_027016965.1 Geoglobus sp. | reverse complement strand
ATATATGAGCAACAGAATCGCTGTAATGTACATTGGTAAAATCGTAGAAATGGCTAAGGCTGACGAGCTATTTGAGAACCCCTTACATCCCTATACAAAAATGTTGATGGCAGCGTTACCGATTCCTGATCCAAAAATAACTAGGAGTAAAAAGAGGATGAAAGTTGTCGGAGAACCGCCTTCGCCAATAAATGTTCCACCTGGCTGCAGATTCTGGCCTAGATGCCCATATGCAAACACAAAATGTAGAATCCATGAGCCTCCACTGATTGAGGTTGAGAAAGATCACTATGTGGCATGTTGGTTATATGAATAGGAGGTTTAGAAATGATTACACCCGAACAAATTAAAAGTTTGGAGAAAAGTTCCATATTAGCATTGTTAAATACATTAATTATTTTGGCAATATCTGGTCTGCTCATATATTTCTGTGGCGGGGCCTCATTTTATACAATATTTGCAGTTGGTTTCTTTGTTTTGCTATCGCCTTACTCAAACTATGTGGGTTTGAAACTTGGTGAGGCCAAAAAGAAAGATGCCAAAGTGTATAACATAATCTACATAATCCTTTTCTTGGTGGGTGTTGCCATACTTGTATATTCAAGTTTGCTGACATGGCATGAGCTTTTGTTAAAGATAAAGATTAAAAGATTAGACATCGCTTTGATCACCCCATTCATTATAATTGTTTACGCATATTATGCAGGGGAACTATTTGAGAGGAACACTGTTGAAATTGTGCGTTCAGCAAGCAGATACATTGGAGATCGCATGAGAACATTTGTTACAGTTTACAGCATAGCCGTTGTAGGGTTCTACGCATACCTATTCAGTTTAAACATCGTGGAGGGGGTAATGGCAGGAATCTTGTATCTATATGGCATCGTTGTTCTCATAGATGTGTTGAAGAAAGAGATTGTATTTGCATTGAGATCTAGCTATAGGGAGGCGAGAAAAAAAGAATTGGTCAACATGCTTGAGGCAATACCTGCTATAAGAAGGATAGAGGAGGTTCTTGTAAACAATGTCGGCAAGATGATTTACATCTACATTAGAGTAAAGTTAAGTCCTCTGCTTTCAAAAGAGGAAGCCGAAGACTTAAGAGATACAATTTTATCCAGAAGCATCTACGAGATCCCATTTACTGTTTACGCCTATGTTGACGTTGAACCTGAAGAAACAAAAGTGGTAAATATAGCATACCCAGCGGATAAAGACGCCAAGGAAAAAATAGTTCCCGTAAGAGATGCAAAAGGTTTCTATTTGGTCAAATACGATGTAACAAACCACAAATACCAAATTGATAGCTATATAGAAATCAAGGAGGAAGAGGAAGACAAGCTATTAGATATTACAAGGGATCTTCTAAATAAGAAGGTAGAGGCCGTCATTATGGTTAATAACGATAAGTTGTTAGAAAATGAACTAACAGGCTGGTTTATAAAGATATACAAGGTTAGCAAAGAAAATTTGGAAGAAGCTCTGAGCGAACTGAAAAACAAGATTGTGGTTTGGGAAGCCTAAAAAACTTTAAATTTTTTTCAACACATTTTCAGCTTCTAGTTCTGGGAATTTTTCTTGGTTAAAGCATTTTTGTTATATGCTCAAAAATTCTGATAGTTTTTTAAATATAAGAAATAGTGTAATTGATATGGATTATTTATCCAAGGTGGAATTTAAATGGAAGATACCGACAAGGTGATCGTTAGATCCTACCCAAAGGCTTTCGCTTTGTTCCTTACAGCGATAACAGCCCTAATATTTGCGCCAATACAAGGTATACTAGGATCGATAGATGTTGTATCGAAGGGCCTTGGCTTCGTGTTTATGATAGTTTTCTTCTTCAACGTTCTAATAATCGCTTTCGATTTCACTGAAGGGAAAACCTACGGTTTCATAGCATTCATAATAATCATAATACTCCTATACATAATACTATCACAATCAGGTATAATACCGGAAAATCTGGGTAGAGGCTTCATAAACAGCTTAGATATAACACTATCAGCTCAAGCCTATGCGGGCATAGCTTTATCCATATTCATAATGATGTTCCTAGCATGGCTCAACACAAGATTCAACTACTGGGTTATCGAAAGTAACCAAATTACCAAAAAGCGCGGATTATTCGGCAAAGTTGAAAGATATTCAACAGCAGGAGTAAGATATGAAATAGAAATCGACGACGTTTTCGAATACCTAATCTTCAAAGCAGGATCATTAACACTTTACTTCCCAACAAAAAAGATAGCTGAAAAAATACCAATGGTTCCAAACATCAAAAAAGTGGAAGAGAAGATAGCCAGGGTTCTTGGAAGAGTAGAAGTTGGAGAAGAAGAAGCCGAAACAAGCGAGTTAGCTGACATGGGAGCAGGATAAACAGAGGGTGCCAAAAACTTGACCGTCGAAATAATATTTTACGGTGGAGTAAACGAGATTGGCGGCAACAAAATATTAATAAGAGACAAAAAAATTAACAAATCTATTTTTTTAGATTTCGGGAAAAACTTTTCTATATCCAAAAAATATTACGAATTCCCATTCACAAAACCCACCAGCATAAAAGAATTAGAGGACATTGGAGCAATACCCAAAATCGAAAAATTGTACACAAAAGCCACCCCAAATAATCTAGATTTCTCAAAGGACCAGAACTCAAATGTAGACGCTGTGTTCATCTCTCACGCACATCTGGACCACGTTGGGCATGTAACCCTGCTAAATAGAAATATTGAGGTTTACATGGGTGAGTGCGCTAAAAATATAATTGAAGCAATTAGAACAGCTTCTTATACTAGAAAAGAAATTGAGCACATGTGGGAAGGATTAAAAATAGAAACATTTAGAACAGGAAAAGAAATAGAGATTGGAGACCTTGTTGTAAAGCCAATACACGTTGATCACTCCATCCCAGGCGCATACGGGTTCATTGTTTACACAAGCTCGGGAGTAATCGCATACACAGGAGATTTCAGAGCGCACGGACCTGAGAGAGGAATGACGAACGACTTTATTGAGAGGTTGGAAAGCGAAGATGTTAAAGTTTTAATAACCGAAGGAACGAAAATTGATCACTCAGAATACATGAAAGAGGAGAACGTTGAGAAGCTGGCTGGAGAAGTTGTAGAAAGATCAAACAATTTAGTTATCGCAGACTTCAGTAA
>JALURI010000179.1:7879-9770 GCA_027016965.1 Geoglobus sp. | reverse complement strand
CTACGAAGAGAGAATAAGGAGCAGATATGTGATCATAGAAAATGGAAAAATAAAGATGATCGGAGAAAAAGATGATTTCGGAAAGGCTCTGAGAGTCATAAAAAACGGAAAGACGGGAATGGTATCGGGCAAAAAAATTGATGAGGATCTTATAAAAAAGGCAATTAAAATCGCAGAGATTTCTGAGGAAAAAATTGAAGATTTTCCTTCGAGAGAAAAACTGAAAAAAGTTAAAGTGTATGGTGTTAAGCTTGATGATTTTGATGAGGACAAAATCAAAGATGTTGGGGAAAGTATTGAAATCGAAGGGATATCCTCAGCTTACTTTTCAGTTGAAGAGATCGTGAGAAGAGTTGAAAATTCAAATGGGGTTGATTACGAGGAAAATGAGAGTTATGCAGGTGTTCTTGTTGAGGCTGTCATTGATGGTGGAAACGCTTACGAATATCATGAATCAAGAAAGTTTGATTTTGATCCTGAAAAGATTGTTGAAAGAGCAGTTGAGCTCGCAAAAATAGACAGTAGAGCGGAGAAAATAGATGCTGGAGAGTATACTGTGACATTATCACCAATCGCTGTTGACCAGCTCCTTACCTTTGCACTATACCCTGCATTTTACATGGAAAACATAAAAAAAGGTCGAAGTTTGCTTTCAGATCTCATGGGAAAGAATGTTCTCGGTGAACTGTCGATAATTGACAATCCAGAAATGGATTATGGCATAAATTCCTGCTCCTTTGACGATGAGGGTGTTAGGGCGGAAGGAAAGATTCTTGTTGACAGAGGAATGATTAAGAGTGGAATTTCAGATCTCATAAACTCTGATGGACAGCCAACAGGAAATGGCTTCAGAGAGGATTATTCAAGCTATCCATCGACCTCTCCGACAAACATGGTCCTTGATTTTCCGGAAAAAGGAGATGCCGATGGAATATATATCCACGCATTCATAGGGGCCCATACAGCAAATTTTGTCAGCGGAGATTTTAGCCTTGAGCTCATGAACGCAAGTATTGATGGTAATGGGATAAAGGGTGCAATGATATACGGAAATGTATATGAATTTCTGAAAAAAATAATTCATTTTGGAAAGGAAATCAGACAGATCGGATATACCACAACCCCTGAAATCGTATTCGAGAACGTGGAGATCAAGGTCTGAATTGAACTTAAAAGAGTATGCAACTTTTTTTAGTTATCTGCTTAAATTATGATTGTCGCTTTTTTGTCATGTTAAATCTGAAATCAAAAAAAATCAGGGAGAGGCTGAATACCGTTTTACTGCTTTAAGTTACTGGTTAAAAAGGATGCTCCGGCCGGGATTTGAACCCGGGTCGCCGGCTCGAAAGGCCGGAATGATTGGCCGGGCTACACCACCGGAGCTCAATCACTGGCGTGTGAATCAGTTTATAATCTTTTCTCAGGTTGAATGAAGAGAATTTATCATTAATTTTTTACGACGTGGGATCATTATTTAAAAACAGGACGCTTTTCAGTCTTTCCCAAACTGTTATTTAGGCTGACAGTATAATTTTACTGAGGTGATCTGTATGAGTGAAGCCAGAGAGTTGATAGTAAAAATGTGTGATCTGCAGAACTCATCTGAAGAAATGCAGAAAGAGCTTGCAGGATGGGAAGGAGTTGTGCAGTACAGACTTGGAGATGAGGAGTTTTATGTTGAATACAGAAGTGATGGCACCTGCTTATTCCATGAAGAAAAACATGGCTCACCAAAGTTCACAGTAATAGCCGATCCAGAATTCTGGGTCGATGTTTTGAAAGGGAGGGAAGACCCAATTTCTTCATACCTGACGGGAAAGTACAAGATTGAATGAAACCTCTTTGAGGCTCAGAAGCTCGCAAAAGTGCTGAAGAAGTTTGCTGGAAAGAT
>JALURI010000179.1:0-7869 GCA_027016965.1 Geoglobus sp. | reverse complement strand
TTCGTTCGAAAATTAACACAACGAAAGACTTTTGTCAGAGTGTGATAATTCAGAATTATGCTCGCAGAATCAATTCTTACAGATGAGCAGAAGGCAATAAAGGAAGCTGCAAGAGAGTTTGCCGAGAAGGAGTTTCCCAATTATGCAGAAGAGTGTGACAGGGAGGAAAAGTATCCCTTTGAACTGTGGAGGAAGGCTGCAGAGCTTGGATTCATTGGCATGAACATTCCAGAGGAGTATGGAGGTCAGAACATGGGCATTCTCGATACATGCCTTGTTGTTGAGGAGTTCTGGAGGATTGACGGTGGTCTTGGACTTATAATGGCATCAACCTTTGGCTCAGAGCAGATTCTGATGTTCGGAAATGAGGAGCAGAAAAAAAAGTATCTACCTCCTTTAGCTCAGGGAAAGGCAATATGTGCTGCATGCTACACGGAACCCTACGCAGGAAGTGATGTTGCAGGAATAAAAACAAAGGCTGAACGAGATGGTGATGAGTATGTCATTAATGGCACAAAGATGTTCATAACAAATGGGACCATAGCTGATTACTACATTGTTCTCGCAAGAACAGATCCTAATCCTGCAAAAAGACATCACGGAATGAGTGTTTTCATTGTTGAAAAGGAAACGCCGGGAGTTGAAGCAAAAAAGCTGGAGAACAAGCTGGGAATTAGAGCCAGTGACACTGCTGAGGTGGTATTCAAGAATGTTAGAGTTCCTAAGGAGAACCTGATAGGGCAGGAGGGGCAGGGGTTCTACCAGACAATGATGTTCTTCAATGTCACAAGAATTCCTGTTGCGTTTCAGGCAGTTGGCCTTGCAACTGGGGCTTTTGAGCTTGCATTCAACTATGCAAAGAACAGGGAGCTCTTTGAAAGGAGACTCATGGACTTTCAGGTAACTCAGGAGAAACTTGCCAAGATGAGAACAGAGCTTGAGGCTGCAAGACTTCTGGCTTATCAGGCAGCATACTTCCAGGACATGCGAGGAATGCCAGATCCCGGGCTGACGGCAATGGCAAAGTATTACACCGCAAGGGTAGCCCAGGAAATCGTGCATGAAGCCCTTCAGATCTACGGAGGATATGGATTTATGGGTGAGCAGGCAATCTCAAGAATGTTCAGGGATGCGAGAATTCTCGAAATCTACGAAGGAACGAGAGAGGTTGAAATTGAGGTAATCGCGAGATCTCTCACTGGGACAATCCCTTCAGTTCTTGGAGCGGTCAGAAAGCATCCATTAATGTGATTAACCGGATTTTCAGTTTTTTTCTTTACTTTCTTTTTCTTGCGGTGATGCTGTATGCCGTACCTGAGTATATCGTTTCATCTTTCCCAATTTGATCAGGTATCAGGGTTGTCTGTTCAAGTAAAGCTTTTTTTGAGTTTTTCATTGTTTATTCATCTCACATTCCTCTGGTATTATCTCAGGATGCCATTCAAGCATTTCCTTTTCCCATGGAGTTCTGTAATGCATAAATTCAACAGTCTCGATTTCCCACTCAAAAAGATCGAGCAAGCCCTCCATACTCAGAGGTGGATACTGAGAGCTTATCGACAGGTGTGACAACGTGTATAATCATTTGGGCAGTTATCTCATCAATCGTCTCATTTTTAATAAATCTGACGTTCCCGACATGGTTTCTGAAAGCCTCCTGCAGGCATAATCTAAATGCTCCTGATTGTTGCTGATTGAGTAAAGCAGATTTGAACCTCCCTCAGCTAACCAGTGTGTCATGTTTCCTGAACCTATTCCGGCTTTTAAACATGTTAAATCCCCTCATGTCAATTATATCAATTGCACTCCATCTTACCCAACCTTCCGGACGATTATAATTCCATCCGGGATTGAAAAATGCATGACACCTATCAGCTGTTTTTAGAATAACAGCCCAGACCAACATGTCATTATTGGGAAAATGGAAACCTTTTTCATCAACCGCAGTGAGTGAAGTTTTCGTAAGGGTGATAGAATGAGAATGCACGAGTATCAGGCTAAACAGATTTTCAGACAGTACGGAATTCCGACAGCTAAGGGTGAACTCGCAACAAATCCGGAGCAGGTTAAGGAGATTGCGGAGAGGTTTGGAGGAAAAATCGTGCTAAAGTCACAGGTTCTCGTGGGCGGAAGAGGCAGGGCTGGGGGTATAAAGCTTGCAAACACCTCTGATGAAGCTTACGAGCTCGCAAAGCAGATGTTCGGGATGGTCATCAAGGGTCACAGGGTGGAGAAGGTTTACGTGGAGGAGCAGCTTAAAATTGAAAGGGAGATGTATGTTGGCTTCACAATCGACAGAGCAAGCAAAGGCTTCGCTTTAATCGTAAGCAGTATTGGAGGTATGGATATCGAGGAGATTGCTGTAAAGCATCCTGACAAGATTGCCCGAGTAACTGTAGATCCGGTATACGGCCTTTGGGACTATCAGATAAGGGATGTGCTTTACAGGTCCGACATGCCCAGAGAGTACCATAAGGAGGTTACAAGAATAATCAAAACCCTTTACAGCATCCTAATTCACAACGAGGCTGAACTGACGGAGATCAACCCGCTTGTTGTCACCAAGGATGGTGTGATGATTGCTGCCGATGCAAGACTCAATATAGATGAAAACGCCCTCTACAGGCATCCAGAGCTTAAGAAGCTGAAAGATTACACAGAAGTCGACCAGACCGAGAGAATTGCTGAAGAGAAGGGCCTGAACTTCGTGAAATTGGACGGAAACATAGGAGTTATCGCCAACGGAGCGGGAATGAGCATGTCGACAATGGACCTGATATACCTTGAGGGTGGGAAGCCAGCCAACTTCCTGGATGTTGGTGGAGGTGCAAGCAGTGAGGTTGTTAAGGAAGCGGTCAGCATAATTCTGATGGATAAAAACGTGAAGGTCATATTCATGAACATCTTTGGAGGTATAACCAGGTGTGACGAGGTTGCGAAAGGACTCATCACAGCGTTTTCAGAAATGGAGATTCCCGTGCCGGTGGTTTTAAGGTTAGCAGGAACGAACGAGGGGGAGGGCAGGAAGCTGATAGAGAGGTTCATCAGAGAGAAAAGCATAGACACCATCCATGTAGTTGAGACGATGGAGGAAGGAGCGAAAAAGGCAGTTCAGTTCGGAAAGGAGGTGTGATATATGGCTATCATTATTGATGAGAACACAAAGGCAATAGTTCAGGGCATTACGGGCTCTCAGGGTAAGTTTCACGCTAAAAGAATGATGTCTTACGGCACGCAGATTGTTGGGGGTGTGACGCCTGGTAAGGGTGGCACGGAGGTTCTTGGCGTTCCTGTATTTGATACAGTAAAAGAGGCTGTGGAAGAGATGGAAGCAAATGCAAGCGTGATATTCGTGCCGGCACCATTTGCAGGAGATGCAGTAATGGAAGCAGTAGATGCAGGCATTGAGATCATAGTGACAATAACAGAGGGCATTCCTGTTTACGACGAGCTGAAGGTTTACAAGAAAGTTAAATCCGAAGGCAGGATTATGATAGGTCCCAACTGTCCTGGAGTCATGAGCGTAGGGAAGTCCCACCTCGGAATAATGCCCCCACAGATATTCAGCGAAGGGAATGTGGGCATAGTCTCGAGGAGCGGTACGCTGACCTATCAGGTTGCATATAACCTTACGAAGCTCGGTATCGGGCAGAGTACTGTTGTGGGCATTGGAGGAGATAGAATAATCGGAACGAATTTTGTAGATGTTCTTGAGATGTTCGAGAAGGATAACCAGACAGACCTTGTTGTGTTCATCGGAGAAATAGGGGGAACTGATGAAGAGGAGGCTGCCAAGTTTATAGAAGAGAACATGTCAAAGCCGGTTGTTGGCTACATAGCGGGAATAACTGCACCTCCAGGCAAGAGGATGGGGCACGCAGGAGCGATTATCGAGGGAGGAAAGGGAACTGCGGAGTCGAAGATTAGAGCACTGAACAAGGTTGGAGTTGAAGTGGGCAGAACACCAATGGAAGTTGCCGAAATTGTAAATAGAACGCTGAAGGGATGATTATGGAGGTAATCAGATACGATATTGTCATAATTGGAGCGGGACTTGCAGGTTTGAGGGCTGCGATAGCTGCAGCAGAGAAAAGCAGAGAAGTCAGCATAGCCTTAATCTCAAAAACCTATCCGATCAGGTGCCACTCGGTCTGTGCTGAAGGTGGAACTGCCGCTGTTCTAAGAGAAGATGAGGGAGATAGCTTCGATCTGCATGGATGGGATACTGTCAAGGGTTCCGATTTTCTTGCCGACCAGGATGCTGTCGAGTTTTTTGTGAAAGAATGTCCTAAGGAAATTCTAAGGCTGGATAACTGGGGATGCCCCTGGAGCAGGAGAGAGGATGGAAAGATAGCTCAGAGGGCTTTTGGAGGGCAAAGCTTCAACAGAACTGTTTTTGCTGCAGACAGAACAGGTTTTCATGAAGTTCACACTCTCTACGAGAGAAGTCTGACATACACGAACATTGTTCGCTACGATGAATACTTTGTTACCAATCTGTTTATAGAAGATTATGCTGTTAAGGGAGTTTCTGCCATCCATCTGAAAACCGGAGACATGGTCTTCTTCAACGCGAAGGCTGTCATTCTTGCGACAGGCGGAGCTGGGAGGCTCTACGGTTTCACAACCTACAGCCACCAGGTTACTGGAGATGGGCTTGCCATTGCTTACAGAGCGGGAGTGCCCCTGAAAGACATGGAGTTCGTGCAGTTTCACCCCACTGGCCTGATTCCTTCAGGAATTCTTATGACTGAAGCCTGCAGAGGTGAGGGCGGATATCTCAGAAACAGAAATGGCGAGAGATTCATGGAGAAGTACGCTCCTGAGAGGATGGAGCTTGCCCCGAGAGATGTTGTGGCGAGGGCGATGTGGACCGAGATTATTGAGGGAAGGGGATTTGAAGGACCCTACGGGGCTTACATCGCCTTAGATCTGACCCATCTTGGCGAAGAGAAGATCGAGGAGCGCTTACCGCTCATCAGGGATGCGGCAAGGAAGTTTGCTGGAATTGATCCTGTCGAAGAGCCCATTCCTGTCAAACCCGTGGCTCACTACACCATGGGTGGCATTCACACGAACATGTGGACGGAGACGCCGGTGAAGGGTTTGTATGCGGCAGGTGAGGTTGCGGCGGTGAGCATTCACGGTGCCAACAGACTTGGGAGCAACTCAACTGCCGAGTGTCTCGTTTTTGGAAGAGTGGCAGGAGAGAAGGCTGTTGAGTACATTCAGAGCAGGAACTATGTTCAGATAACCAAAGAGGAAAGGTTTGCTGAGGAAAAGAGAATTTTCGATGAGTTTCTTGGTAAGAACGGAGATGAAAATCCGTACAACATAAAGAAAGCCCTGAACGAAACCATGGACAGGTACTTCTGGATCTTCAGAGCTGGAGAGGAGATGAAAGAGGGGATAAAGAAGATTCAGGGGCTGAAGAAGAAGTATGAAAATATAGAGATTACTGATAAAAAGAAAGGCTTTAACACTGACTTAATGCAGGCGATGGAGATTGGTTTCATGCTCGATCTGGCTGAAGTGGTTGCTGTAGGAGCATACACAAGAACTGAGAGCAGAGGTGCCCATTACAGACTTGACTGTCCTAAGAGGGATGATGAGAGGTGGCTGAAACACACTCTTGCCCACTATACTCCCGAGGGTCCTAAACTGGACTACATTCCGGTGACAATAACCAGGTGGCAACCCGTTGAGAGGAAATACTGAGGTGAGGGCATGGAGAGGGAAGTCCTTTTCAGGATAAGGCGATTTGATGGAAAGTGGAGCTACTGGCAGGATTTCCGCTTCACAGCCAGACAGGGGATGACCGTGCTTGAGGGGCTGTATCTCATCAAGGAGAACCTTGATGGCTCGCTCACCTTCAGGGCATCATGTAGAATGGGAATATGTGGGAGCTGTGCGGTCAAGATTGATGGAAAGCCCAGACTTGCCTGCGAAACCCAGATATTTGACATGGGTGATGTCCTTAAGATTGAACCTCTCGACAACATGCCAGTGCTGAGAGATCTGGTTGTGGACATGGATGGATTCTTCAGGAAGCATGAAGTTGTGAAACCCTACCTGATCAGGAGTGATGATGACTACAAGAATCCAGAGGAGTTCCTGCAAACGCCAAAGGAGCTGCATGTATACTACGACTTCTCACTCTGCATCAAATGTGCAGCATGCTACTCTGCCTGTCCGGCAAGCGCAACAAGGAGTGATTACCTTGGTCCAGCAGCGATAACCGCTGCCTACAGATTCTGCGCAGACAGCAGAGATGAAGGAAGAGAGGAAAGGCTTGCTCTCGTCTCTGGCTCGAATGGGGTGTGGAGATGTCATTTCAACGCTGAATGCAGCGAGGTGTGTCCCAAGAGCATAGAGCCTGCAAAAGCTATTCAGAAGATGAGACTCATGAGCGCAATTCACATGATTAAGAGCATTTTCAGGTGATTGAAATGAAGGGAGTTTCGGGATGGTTTACCTTGAGAGGAAAATCCGTGAACAGCTTGGCTTATACATTCCACAGACTTACAGGCATAGTCCTCCTGCTGTATCTCATCGCCCACCTGAGCTTTCTTACAAGCCTCAGGATTGGAGAGGAGACGTACACCGCATTCATATCAACAACTGTAAGGCTGGAAACCCTGCCCTTGGACTCACTGCTGTTTCTGGCAACATTCTATCATGCGTTTAATGGTCTGAGGATTGTGCTGAATGAGTTTGGATTGTTATACGAGTCGAGGAAGGTACTGATTTACGTGATGACTCTGTTCGCGCTGATTTTCTGGCTGTACAGCACGTACATGATGTATATCTTCCTCACGGGGTGGTAGGATGAGTGAATCCCACACAAGAAAGGTTCTCGAACCATCTGGCTGGATATTTCAGATGATCACCGGGCTTTTGCTTTTCGCCTTCGTCATATTCCACCTGTACATAACCCACCTCACCTCCCACGATGCCTTGGAGTATGTGAATGTTGTTGAGAGACTGTCCAATCCGGCAATAAAGGCTTTCTACTGGCTGTTCTTAGCATCAGCCTCATTTCATGCTTTCAACGGCCTGAGGGCAATACTGCTGGACACGGACTTTGGAGGGAGAAACGAAAAGGCAGTCAATGCAGTAACGATGCTGCTGTTCCTGATTGCGGTGGTTTACGGAGGGTTGTTGCTGATTACCTTTTAATTTTCAGAACCGTCTATTTTCCATTTTTGCAGAACAGAATGCTTCCATTTCAGTTGCAACATCAGCCAGACGTCAGGATCGCCCAGCATGTGGAAAGTCAAGCCAAACTTTGCTCTCAGCAGGTCTCAGTTCGGTGAATGCTCCTGATAATAGAAACTCTTATTAAGTACTACAAAATAGTGTACTACATGGGAATTGTGACAAGGAAATATCAGATTACTATACCACCAGAGGTGAGGAAGTCGCTGAATATCAGGATCGGAGATAAAGTTGAGATCGTCAGAAACGAGAGAGGGGAATTCGTGCTGAAAAAAGTTGAAGAGAGCGTGGATGAATACATGCGCGTGCTGGAGGATGCTGCTGGTGCACTAAAAATGGACAAGGAAAAATTGAAGGAGATTCAGGAGGCTATCGGAGAGAGTTTGCATGTCTGACGTTTTCGTGGATACCAACGTTCTGGTTAGAGTGCTCAACAAAGAGGAGAACTACAGAGATACGATAAAAAGCCTCACAACAATAAAGGTTAATGGCTTCAACTTCAAAATGTCCTGCATAACTCATTTCGAGATACTCTGGGGATTCTCCCTGTATGGTGGGGATGTAGAAAAATATGAAAATATAATAAAAAAATTTGAATTCGGGATAGTCCCATTAACAAAGGAAGATGTTGAGCTTGCCTCAAAATACTGC
>JALURI010000178.1 GCA_027016965.1 Geoglobus sp. | reverse complement strand
GTTATAACCCCGGTTACCTCACCATCTCCTAAAACTTTCTTAACAGGAGAGCCAAGAATAAAATCAATTCCCTCGTTAATGAACTCATTCATAACTCTATCCGCCAGTTCTTTATCAAGCATGATCGGAAGGATCCTATCGAGCATTTCAATCACGGTAACCTCCAAACCCCTCTTTTTCAGGGCGTAAGCAGCCTCAAGCCCGATAGGTCCTGCTCCCACCACAACCGCGCTCTCAGAGTCTTCAACTTTTCTGAGCAGATTTTGAAGGTCATCCATTCTGTGAAGAGGGTAAACACCTTCTTTATCCATCCCTTCTACAGGCGGGATGAAGGCTCTTGAACCAGTGGCAATTAGAAGCTTATCATAATCTATCTTCTCTCCATCAGCAAGCTCAAGAACTTTTCTATCTGTATCAATTTTATAAGCTTCTTTTCCAAGAATAGCATCTACATTCATTTTGTTAAAGAAATCATCACCTTTAAAGTAGAGTTCTTTCTCTTCCATATCACCCATGAGAACTTCTGCAAGAAATACAGGTGTATAGGGATTGTATTTCTCCTTAGAAATTGCGATTATTTCTCCTTCTGAATCGAGTTCTCTGATGGCAGATATACAGCTCACTCCTGCAGCACTCGTTCCAACAATCACATATCTCATGTGTCAGTCTTACAGATGAGGACAATAAATATTTTTTTATCTGTACAGGATTAACGCTTAACACTTGATTAAGAATAAGATATTTATAATGGAAACATGAAATAGTAAAATCACGTAAAATGTAAAGTTTAGTTGGGGTAAAGTCGAAAGATGTAAGGAGGGCGGTAAATTGAGTGAGAAATTCACAGCAAGATGTCTCAATTGCAGAAACAGATTTGAAGTTGAAAAGAGACAGGAGATAGCAGAATGCCCTCACTGTAAATCAAAGTGGAGAATTTCCTGGGTTGACGAAAATCAGCCCAAGGTGCAGGGACCTGCTTGAACTGAGGTGGAAAAATGGTACTGAAAAGAAAGGTTGCATTTGTTGATCTGACAAAACAAAAAGTTGTGGTTGAGGAAATTCCAAAAGAGCTCAGATACAAACATCTTGGTGGAAGAGGACTGAACTGGTATTATCTGTACAACAATATTCCTCCAGATTGTGACGCTTATTCTCCGGAGAACATTCTTGCAGTTGGTGCCGGGCTGTTAACAGGTTTACCTGCTCCCGGGAGTGGAAGAACAAACATAGCAACAAAAAGTCCTCTCACAGGAGGAGTGGGAGACGCAAATATGGGCGGTGATTTCGCTCCAGAAATGAGATATGCTGGATTTGATCACCTCATAATAAGGGGGAAAGCAGAGAAACCCGTGTATCTGTGGGTAAACGATAGAGAAATAGAAATACGTGATGCATCGGATCTCTGGGGGCTTGATGTTATAGAAACCCAGAAAGCGATCAGAGAGATGCATGGAGATGAGCAGATTGTGTCAATGGTTATAGGAAGGGCTGGAGAAAACCAGGTTGCGTTTGCAAATGTCATGACAGGGATGAAAAATGCAGGAGGTAGAGGTGGAACCGGAGGTGTCATGGGCTCAAAGAACCTGAAAGCAATTGCGTGCAGAGGAACAACTGATCTTGAAGTTCATGATCCTGAAGGCTTGCTCGAATACTTTGCTGAGATCAATAAAAGAGCATACAGCAGTAGATGGGCAAAAACTCTTGGAAGACTTGGAACTCCACTGCTGTACGATGTCTCATATACAACAGGATTCATAGGCACACTCAACTGGCAGTACAATACTCCAGGAGAATTTGGAAAACCGCTTGAAGCAGAGAACCTTGGGAAATATTCGCTTAAAATGGTTGCATGCTTTGGATGCTCTGTACACTGCAGGCATAGAGTGAAAATTGATAAAGGGAAATATGCGGGAACTTTCGGAGAGGGACCAGAATACACAATGATGGGCACCTTTGGAACTCTTGTTGGATGCAATGACTGGGAATTTGTTATTAAGGGAAATGACCTGACGAACAGATGGGGAATAGACAATCTTTCTTTGGGTGCAGTGGTTGCATGGGCATTCGAGCTGTATCAGAGGGGATACATAACTGACAAGGATACAGGTGGACTTAAGCTTGAGTGGGGAGATCAGGAGGCGATTCTCGAGCTTTCAAGGATGATAGTTGAGAGAGAGGGGATTGGAGACATACTCGCAAGAGGATTCAGAGAGGCTGTAAAGCATTTTGGAGAAGAGACAGAATATTACGCAATTCATGTAAAAGGGCATCCCAATCTCCATACAGATGAGAGAGGCATCCCGAGTTTTGCTCTTGGAATCGCAACATCCACAAGAGGTGCTGATCATCTCAGAAGCAGACCAGCAATAGATCTTTTCCAGCTTCCTGAAGATTTCCTTGAGAGTCTTTACGGATATAGAGTTTCAAATGACTTCACATCCTACGAGGGGAAGGGAATAATGGTGTGGTGGCACGAACTCCTTTACAATGTGGTTGATTCTCTCGGAATATGCAAGTTCCAGACTGTCTTTAACAGCCCAACATCTCCGAGATTCGAAGATTACTCTAAGCTCATCAAACTCGCTACCGGACTGGAGATATCCAGAGAAGAACTCATGACGATTGGAGAGAGAAACTACACAATGGAAAGGATGTTCAATGTTATGAGTGGCATGAGCAGAAAAGATGACTATCCTCCAGAGAGGTACTTCAGAGAGGAGAACAAGAGGGGGCTTCCTTTCATGAAGGGCAGAAAACTGGATAGAGAACTGTATGAGAAGATGCTCGATGAATACTACGCTCAGCATGGATGGGATGCAAACGGAATTCCAACGGAAGAGACCCTGAAAAAGCTTGGAATTGGAAAACCTGAGAGAAACTTCCCCGAGGTGAAATAGATGAGCAAAATGCTACTGATAACCCCGGAGAGATGTACTGGGTGTAGAACATGCGAGATTGTCTGTTCACTTAAAAACGAAGGTGTGGTCAATCCTGCAAGATCAAGAGTAACGGTGATTAAAGACGTTTTTGAAGGATACGAATTTCCTCTGATATGCATGCAGTGTGAAGAGCCTGTATGTATGGCTGTTTGCCCTGTCAACGCAATCTATGTGAACGAGGAGACGGGAGCAAAAGAGATAGACTATTCAAAATGCATGGGTTGCAGAACATGTGTAATTTCATGTCCCATA
>JALURI010000177.1 GCA_027016965.1 Geoglobus sp. | reverse complement strand
GGTGAGAGCCTTATCGAGATAAATCATCTCGCAAACTCTCTTGGCCTGGATACGATTTCATGCGGTGTAACGATTGGTATGGCAATGTATCTCACTGAGAAAAATCTGGCTGATTTTGGCATAAAATTCGGAGATGCTGAGAAGGTGAAAGAGTACCTAAAACTGATCGCCTACAGACAGAACCATGGAGATCTGCTTGCTGAAGGGACAATGAGAGTTGAGCAAAAGCTTGGACTGAATGGAGTTGGAGCTCATGTCAGGGGACTTGAAATTCCAATGCACGATCCAAGGGCATTTTTCAGCCTTGCCGTTGCATATGCAACAAACAACAGGGGAGCATGTCATCTGCCACATCAGATGTACAATGTTGAGATGGGTTTGAAGGTAAAGGATTACGGCATTGCAAGCAACGGAAGATTTGAGAATGATGGTAAAGGAGAAATCACGGCAAAGATGCAGAATTTTGCTGAAATTTTCAACTGCCTTGTCATGTGCGTTTTTGTCCCGGCAAAGCCATCTCACATCTCTGCACTGCTTACACACAGCACAGGACTTGATTATTCTCCTGAAAAAATCTACAGCATAGGGGAGAGAATTTTCAATCTCAAGAGAGAATACAACGAGCTTGCCGGAAGGGGGAAGGAGTATGACAGGCTGCCTGAGATAGTACTGCAACCTGTATCTGGGGGAAGTGAGGGAAAAGTCCCTGATCTTGAAAAACAGCTTCAGGATTACTACGTCTTCAGAGGGTGGTAGTCACTCCATTAATTTTTTTGCAAAAACCGGTAGCAAGATCATGATTGAAAAGAGGAGGTAAACATAATCAAATCCAACATAACCGCTAATCAATCCTGCAATTAAGGGACCAGCAGTCAGTCCTGCAGTTATTGAGGAGGAAAGCAGCCCCATTGACATTGCATATCCAAGATTGCTCTTCTCTGCAATGTAAACAGCTGAAGAAGTGTAGACCATGGCAACAATAAAGCCCTGAATGAATCTCACAGCCAGAAAAGCGAAAAAGCTCTCAATCAGGAAAAACAAACCGGTGAGTGATAGGAGAGCAGATGATATTGCATAAACTCTCCATCCTCCAATCCTGTCTGTCAGAATTCCTGCAGGAGTGTTTGAGAGAGTTCTTATCAGAAGGTAGAGCGTGAATGAGACTCCAAATTCCAGAGGGGTTATGCTCAGCCTTGTGAGAAATGAGTTCTCAAGAGGGACGATGGAAGACATCATCGCAATCGCAAAGCTCAGAGATATGAAAACAGGAATCACCTCTCTGTTGAGACTTCTCAAACTCGACTCTTTTTTGCTTTTTTCTCTGATCTCAACATCTTTAACAAACAGCAGTATCCCAATTGATGAGATAAAAACAAGAACCGCCGAGAAATAGAAAACTGCATTAATTCCGTAGAGAATCAGAAACCCTGCAACTGTTGGCGAAATTGAAAATCCGAGATCAGTGAAGGTGTTGTAGATGCCAAACCCTTCCCCCTTCTTTTTTCCTGAAATGTAAAGAACTATTGTGAGGCTTGAAACCAGCATGAAGCTCTCAACAATCCCGAGAAAAGCTCTAAGCAGTACGAGCTCTGATATGTTCTCAACTCTGGAATATAGGAAAATGAGAAGAGAGGTCAGTATCAGAGATCCAGCCAGATACCTCTTTGGTTTTCCTGATTTTTCTATGATTTTGCCTGCAAATGGTTGCGAGAGGGTTGCAAACATTCCCCACAGAGATATTACAATTCCTGATGCTGCATCAACAGGAATGCCATCAATTGAGAGAGATGCTATGAGTATTGGCAGGGCAAAATACGCCATCCCGCCCCCAAAAGAGTCAGAAAATCTTGCAATCGAGATGCTCAGAAGTTTCCGCTCCACAGACATTTGTGAAATGCACTGAATAAAAACCAACCGTAAAATTAGCTAACACATCAGAATTTTAATCTCAGGTGAGACTGGCTGAGGGGGCTTGTTTTATTGAGGGAAAAAATGGGGGGAAGATTTCCCTACTGCAACTCACTGATTGTTGGAAATGCGGTAATGGATCCAAACTGCGGAATTGAGATGCTGAACGAGTTTATTGGAAAAATTGAAACTGCCATCCTGTCTCACAACCACCCGGATCATTCTGCTCTGGCATGGTATCTCAACAGATTAAATAAGGAAGTTTACGCTCCGCATCCCTTCATAAAGGTTAAGGAGCTTGCAGGGAGATTTGCCAGAGGAGTTGAGGAGAGGTGGATTGAGTTTGCAACAGAGTTTGTTGGTTTGAGGGATTTTGAGGCTCGGCTCTATGATTCAACCTCTGAATTTAACTGGAATGGCCATGAGGTTGAGATGATTGAAACATCAGGGCACACAGACGACATGCATCTCTTTCTGATTGACGGTAAAGTTCTCTACTCTGCTGACATTGATCTGACAGATTTTGGACCTTAGTATGGAAACCCTGAAAGCGATCCATACGAATTCAGAAGGAGCGTAGAGTCTCTCTTTAACTATGAGTTTGAGGTGATCGTTCTCTCTCACTCCAAACCTGTATCTGGCAGAGAGGAGATTGAATCAAGGCTGAACAGCTACATTGAGCACTTTGATAGGCGGGAAGAGATTAAGAGGAGGGAAATATTCAGGAAAGGAGATACAGTGATTATGGATAAGGGTTTTTACGCCTACAGGAATTATCTGGTTGGGATTAATGAGTACAGAGTCGTTCCTTTAATCTTTACTAGGCATAACTTCGATATAAACAGGCTGGATGGAATGCTCAGCTACCCTTTGAGTATTTTCGATTCTAAGGATTTGAACGGGGAGGAGAGGAAATTTAGAGCTTTAAAATCCAGGCTTGTGAATTTACTGCAAAGGTGGGAGGAGTTTAAACTTGCCAAATCATTCGAATTGAGGAGATTGCATATATACTGGGAGATCTGTGCTGAAGTTTGCAGCTTTGAATGTCCTTTTGGTTGGAATAGTCGTTGCAATGGTTTTTAGAGAAAAGAAGGGGTTACAGAGGTTGGCAGAGATGTGATTTGGTAAGGACCCTACAATGAGATTGCTAAACTTTCTTTGATTT
Organism: Geoglobus sp.; assembly: GCA_027016965.1. The sequence goes on along the minus strand of JALURI010000177.1, from coordinate 6,773 downwards.
ACGGAAAAAAGAGGTCATCGCTCAGGGAGATAATGGACTACTTTAAGAGAAACATGATAGAGAAGCATTTGAGAAGAATAAAAGGGCGTCAATGATTTTTGCTGGATTTCCAGCTCTCTATGGCTGAGAGGGAAAAATCAACCTCGTCACTGCTTATTGTTAGAGGAGGAATTATTCTTATATCTGTCTCTGATGTTGCATTCACAAGAACTCCATTTTCCATTAAATGTTCATGCAGTGATTTCGCGTCATCGACAGTCACGCCGATCATGAGTCCGTGACCCCTTATGTCTGACACAAACTCCAGTTTTTCAAGACCCTTTATGAATCTCTCACCCATTTTTCTGGAGTTCTCAACAAGATCGTTCCTCTCAATGTACTCAATGGTTGCGAGAGATGCAGCACAGGCAAGGGGATTTCCACCAAATGTTGATCCATGGTCTCCCTTATCTATTCTGTCATGAACCTCCTCGTTTATCCCGATCGCTCCAACAGGAAATCCATTGCCCATGGATTTTGCAAGGGGAATTATATCGGGCTGAAATCCATAGATGTCCTTGGCAAACCATTCTCCTGTTCTGCCAAACCCGGTCTGGATTTCATCGAAAATAACAAGGAACTCAAACTCTTCTTTCAGCTCAAATATTCTTTTTACAAACTCTTTCTTTGCCGGAAAAACTCCAGCCTCCCCCTGAATGAGCTCAACAATGACGGCAGATGTTTCTTTGTCAACTTTATTCTCAAGACTCTCAATCGAGTTGAATTCTGCAAACTCCACTGGTTCAATAAGAGGTTCAAATGGCTTTCTAAATTTATCCTTCCAGGTAACAGATAACGCTCCCATTGTTCTGCCGTGAAAGCCGTTGGTGAATGAAACGAACTTTTTCTTTCCTGTAACTCTTCTTGCGATCTTCAGCGCACCTTCAACGCTCTCAGTCCCTGAGTTTGTGAAAAAGAATCTATCAAGTCCAGTCAGTTCTTTAAGCTTCTCTGCAAGCTCTATCTGGGGCTTCGTATAGAAGAGATTTGATACATGAACAAGCCTGTCAAGCTGTTCTCTGATTTTTGCATTCACGTACTCGTTTCCATGTCCCACAGAAACGCATGCAATTCCTGCTATCAGATCCAGATACCTATTTCCTTCTGAGTCATAAAGCCAGCATCCCTTTCCCCGTTCGATTAGTAGAGGATACCTGCTAAAAAACTGGATGAACACCCTTTTTTCCCTCTCAAACCAATCATTCATACTCGATCGTTGCAGGAGGTTTTGGAGTTATGTCGTAAACAACCCTCACAACTTCAGGAATCTCACCAGTAATTCTGAGAGCGATCTTTCTGAGCCTGTCATAATCCAGTTTTAGAGGATCTGCTGTCATCCCGTCTCTGCTTTCAACAGCTCTAACAGAGATTATATAACCATAAACCCTTATGTCCCCCTTAACTCCTGTTGCTTTCCCAATCAGAGATGCAAAAGCCTGCCATTTTTCAACGTCTTTCAGCTCATCCTCAACGATCTTTGTTGCCTTTCTGACAACCTCAACCTTCTCCGGAGTCACCTCTCCAACTATCCTGACAGCCAAACCCGGTCCTGGGAATGGCATCCTTTCAGAAATCTCCTCAGGAAGTCCGAGGTATCTTGCAACCTCTCTAACTTCATCCTTGTAAAGTTCCCTGAGAGGTTCAATAACTCCCTTGAAGCTGTAGTGGGTTGGAAATCCCCCAACATTGTGGTGGCTTTTTATTCCACCCTGACTCTCAATTATGTCAGGGTATATCGTCCCCTGAATCAGATAGTCTGCATTGACCTCCTCTGCAACTCTTTCAAAAACTCTGACAAAAAGCTCTCCTATGACCTTTCTCTTCTCTTCCGGATCTGTTATGCCTTTTAAAGAATTGAAAAATTCATCCTGTGCGTCAATAAACATGAGATTCATCTCACCGAATATCTCTCTGACTCTTTCAGGTTCTTCGGCTCTCATTAAACCAGTGTCAACGAAAACAGGATAAAGTCTGTTTCCTATTGCTCTGTAAGCAAGAATAGTACAGACAGAACTGTCAACTCCTCCTGATAGAGCTATTATAGCTTTCCCGTCTCTAACCTTTTCTTTTATCTCTTTTACAGCATTTTCAACAAATCTTTCAGGATTCACCATCCACTTCCCTCCTGAGCTGTATTGCTGATCTGACAAAACCCATGAATGGAGGTGAAGGAGAAAATGGCTTTGCCTTGAATTCAGGATGGAACTGTGTTGCAAGGAAGAATCTATGAGGCGGTAACTCGAGAATCTCCATTCTCCTGCCTCCATCGGAGTAGCCTGAAAAAATCAATCCACCATTTTCAAGCTTATCGATGTAATTGGGATTGACCTCAAACCTGTGTCTGTGTCTTTCAAGAATCTTATCCCTCTGATAAAGTGAATAAGCGATTGTATCCTTTTTAAGGGTGATTTCGATGTCTCCTAATCTCATTGTTCCTCCAAGTTTGTCAATTTCCTTCTGCTCAGGCAAAAGGTCTATGACAGGATGTCCCGTCTCACCAAACTCTGTGCTGTTTGCATCTTTATAGTCAAGAACATTTCTGGCAAATTCAATAACAGAAAGCTGAAATCCAAGACATATCCCCAGGAATGGTATGTTGTTCTCTCTTGCATACTGTATTGCCATCATTTTACCCTCAACACCCCTCTGCCCGAAACCTCCGGGAACAAGAACTCCATCTGCTTCAATCTCTATCTCGCTGAAATCCTCAAAATCCTCGCTATCCACCCATATCACACTTACTCTCGCAGAGTTATGGATCCCTGCAATCTTCAGAGCCTCCCTTATGCTTATGTATGAGTCTCTCACATCTATGTATTTGCCGACAACTGCAATTGTAACCTCTTCCCTTGCATTTCTCATCTTATCAACAAAGTTCTCCCACTTTCCGTTGCTTTCCCTTTTTTCAAGTATGAGCTTTCTCGCCATGTATCCATCAAGACCCTCTTTTTTGAATATAAGCGGGACTTCATATATATCATCTGCATCCTTTGCACTTATCACAGCCTCTGATGGAACATCACAGAAAAGGGAAATCTTTTTCTTTGTTGATTCTTCAAGTTCTCTCTCACATCTGCCAACGATAACATCTGGATGGAGACCGAGACTCCTCAGCTCCTTAACACTGTGCTGAGTTGGTTTTGTCTTTTGTTCACCTCCACTATCTAATGGCACAAGAGTAACATGAACAAGCAGAAAATCCTCTTCCCTCTCTTCATTGTGCATCTGTCTTATTGCCTCAAGAAATGGCATGCTCTCGATATCTCCAACAGTTCCGCCAACCTCAACAAGGCAGATGTCCGCATTTTTGCTCTTTGCAACATCCCTGATCCACCTCTTTATCTCATCTGTAATGTGGGGGATTATCTGAACAGTCTGACCAAGATACTCACCTGCTCTCTCCTTCTCTATAACTCTGCTGTAAATTTTTCCTGTTGTGATATTGTGATCTCCTGTAAGCTCAACTTCGATAAATCTTTCATAATGTCCAAGATCAAGATCAACCTCAGTTCCGTCTTTCAGCACATAGACCTCTCCATGCTGAAACGGATTCATTGTTCCTGCATCAATGTTGATATAGGGATCAATTTTTATCGGAACAACATTGTACCCCATGTCAACAAGAATTCTGCCAATGCTTGCTGCCGTTATTCCCTTTCCGAGACCGCTCATCACACCTCCGGTTACTACAATAAACTTCATACCTTTTCCCTCAATTCAGGGGGAAGCATGTTGGGTATGCCATCTTCAACAGGATACCTTTCTCCACACTCTTTACAGATGAGCTCGCCTTTGATTATCTCATCTTGACTTTCTTCGATCACTTCGATCTCAAGGTCTCCTTTACAGACTGGACACGCAAGTATGTCGAGAAGTGATTTTCTCATAACAGATTAGTGCATAATGCTCACCTATTAAAGTTTTTGATTGCAGTCATTGGCTATGGAAAGTTTTTATATCTGTTATCACAGAACCCTACTTCAATGAGACTGGCTGTGTTGTTGATTATATTAGGCGCAATCTTGATTGCAGGCTGTACTGGCACTCAGAGCGAAGAAAAAACTCCAACACCACAAACAACGGAAACACCTGTTATATCTCCATCACCAGAAAAGACAAAAACAGAGGAATTGCATGGTGTTGGAAAATGTGATCAGTGTCATGATGCACCTACGGTAAGCGATATGGCTGCCGGACTGCATAAGGATGCTTTTGAAAAACAGCCGGAAATCCACAAAAGACTGTGTTCAGACTGCCATGATGTTAACACCTTCTGTGCAACATGTCACGAGGTTCCAGGTATCGTCAAGAGCTAAATTTTTTATAATTTTTCACTTAAGGAATACGGAGGTGGACTTATGGTTAGTGAGGAGTTAATAAATATGCTCAATATGGCAATTGCAAGGGAGATTCAGGTTTCAATTCAGTACATGTGGCAGCATGTTCTTGCAAAGGGTTTTGAAGGAGAAGTTGTGAAACCTGAGCTCAGAAAAATCGCAATAGTTGAAATGACTCATGCTGAACTTATTGCAGAGAGACTTGCCTATCTTGGTGGGGAACCAACAACAGAACCAAGTCCCATAACTGTCGGTAAAAGTGTCGAGGAAATGATTGAGATTGATGCTAAGGCTGAAGAGGAAGCAATCAAACTTTACAGAGGAATCATAAAAAAGGCACTTGAGGAAGAGGATTACACCACTGCAAAACTATTTGAACAGATTCTCGAGGATGAAGAGGCTCATCACGATTATTTCACTTCAGTTCTTGGAAGGTAGCTGAAAAATTTTTATTTTAATCTATAATTTTTCATCTCTCAAGTCGATCATCTGTTCCAGAGATGGGCCTGTTGATATTAATGTCACGGGAACACCTGTATCATCCTCAACTCTGTCAACAAAATCTCTGGCTTTTTTTGTGAGCTTGTTCCAGTCCTTTGCTCCATAACACTCCCTGTCAAGCCTGTCTATTCCTGTCAGGGCTATCTGAGTTGCTCCATTCACCATGGCAGAGTATTTTGCAAGCTCTCCATCCCAGTAACCAATTCTCCTTCTCCTTCCGGTAACTGTTCCGTATTCAACTATTTCAAGGCTTTCAGCTTCCCCTTGACTCATCTCAGTTGGAAATGGGCCGGCTCCAACCCTCGTTGGGAATGTTTTGAACACAACAATGACTTCATCGATTTTTGTTGGTCCAATACCAACATCAGCAGCCATTTGAGATGCTGACGTGTCTTTTGAGGTCACATAGGGGTAGGTGCCGTAATATAGACTCAAAGCAAACCCCTGGGTGCCTTCCACTAATACAAATTCTCCCTCATCAATTGCAGAGTTTACATCCAGGGGCACATCTGTGAGAAATGGTTGAAGTTCAACAACATCTCTTGCAAGTCTTGCTGTTCTCATTACCCTCTCGGCATTGGCTGGTCCGCATCCCGTTCCTGTTGATCCAATTCTCTCTGAAAGATGTTCTGAACTTCTGTCTGCATTTATGTGCTTTTCCTCAATAATCGCACATCTGAAATCAAGTCTTGCTCTGTCTTCGACTTTAAGAGTTTTAACCTCGTTAAGAAAGACATCGGGGTTTACCAAAACACCTGCTCCGATGAGGAGTTTTGCATCCCGATAAACAAAACCTGACGGGAGCATTCTGACGCCAAACTTCTTACCATCGAACTCAACAGTATGTCCCGCATTTGGTCCTACTCCACCTCTAACAATTATCTTGGGTTTGTCGCTGTACGCAATGTGGGAAATTATCTTCCCCTTGCCTTCGTCACCCCAAAAACCACCAACGACAATTGTGGCTGACATGACAATTCCTCCCATTTGTCAAGCGAGTTCATAATTTATAAGCTTTCACATTCTCATTATCACCAACAAGTTCGAAAAGAAAGTCTTTAAAAACTGAATATCTCAGTTGAGAGCGATGAAACTCATAGGAAAAGCTTGGAAATTTGGTGATGACATTTCAACAGATCACATAACACCTGGCAGATACTATCATCTCAGAAGCAACATGCCCGAACTTGCAAAGCATGTTATGGAAGATGCAGACCCAGAATTTCCGAAAAAAATGGAATCGGGGGATTTCATTGTTGCAGGAAAGAACTTTGGAATGGGAAGCAGCAGAGAGCATGCTCCTCTTGCAATAAAAATTGCAGGAGTTTCTGCTGTAATAGCCAAATCATTTGCCAGGATTTTCTACAGAAATGCCATAAATGTAGGACTCCCTGTTCTTATGGCTGATACTGATATGATAGATGCCGGAGATGAACTTGAAGTTGACCTCTCATCTGGAATCATCCGAAACCTGACAAAAGGAGTTGAAATAAAATCAAAACCCCTCCCAGAGATCATGATAGGCATTCTAAATGAGGGAGGACTTGTTGAATACGTGAGAAAGAGAGGTGACCTGACTCTATGACATACAGGAATCTCAGATGCCAAATATGCAACAACACCGCACATTTTTTAACCACATCTGAAGGAATATTCTGTGCTCTGTGCAACACAAAAATCTGGAGAAACTACTGAAGCCGCCGTAGCTCAGCTGGTGAGAGCGGGTGACTCGTAATCACCAGGCCGCGGGTTCGAATCCCGCCGGCGGCTTTTTTTATTGGCCATTAGTTACCGGCATCAGATCGATCCCACAAATCCTGAAAAACCTTTATGAAGAGAATAAAATTCATAGAAAGGGTCGCCTGATCCATCACGACCATGCAGCGATTATTCAAG
>JALURI010000176.1 GCA_027016965.1 Geoglobus sp. | reverse complement strand
CCTCTGGAAGGGATGATTCTCAAGCTCAAAATATCGCTGATTATCGGTTTTCTTGTGGCTCTCCCATACATTGTCTATCTGGTTTACAGAACCCTTAAAGACAGAACAGAGATCCTCTCAAACTTTGAACTTTCAAAGTCACAGGCAGTAATTTACGGAACTGTATCTGCAATTCTCTTTGTTCTCGGAATTACTTATGGTTACAAGCTCATGCTTCCAATATTCCTCCAGTTTCTTTACGAGTCAGCAAGAAGTCAGGGAGTTCTTGCCCTCTACTCACTCTCTGATTTCATAAACTTCATCGTTCTTATGCTGGCGATATTCGGCGTGATATTCCAGATGCCTCTGTTCATGTACATTCTGGTTAAAAACGAGATTGCGAGTCTTGAAGTATTCAGATTTTACAGAAGGCACTTTTACGTTACCTTCTTTACAGTTGGCGCCGTAATCACACCTCCCGATGTTTTCACGCAGCTCATGGTTGGTCTGCCAATGATTCTGTTTTTTGAGATAAGCATTCTGATAGTCAGGGTTTTAACATGAGGTTCTCAGTTCCAGAAGCACAACCCCGATTATCTGAAATTGTGGAAAGTGGAACCATCAGCTTTGATGAGGCGGATAAAATCTTCACAGCCCTGATTGCCCTGAAAAATATCGATCTGAGTGATAAGATTGAGGAAATCTTAAGCGTGGCAAATGAACTTCATGATGGGAAATTGAAGACAGTAGCGGTGCTGAAGGCTCTTGGGAAATCACAGGTTTAACTTTTGCGTGTATCTGTGCCCTATTCCTTTTTTTGTTCGAGGAACAGTTGGGTCTTGCAATCTGTCCAACCTCAAAAAAACAACAGTAATATTGGCTACCCATAATATATATTAACCAAAACTCCGTTCTCAAAATCGGGGGCTCGTAGCTCAGAGGCAGAGCGCCGCATTCGCAATGCGGAGGCCCCGGGTTCAAATCCCGGCGAGTCCACTTTGAATTTTTTATCTGGTTCTCTTTCAAACTCTGTAACAGGTTTTCAGGTAATCAATGTGACATTTAATGTCACAGGTATTTATATATTCCATCACTTCAGACATTTCACATAATGAAATCGGTTATTGATAATCCGATTCTGTACAACATTCTGAAGATTCTTGCAAATTCAGACATTCCTCTTGGAGCGAAAAGCATATCTGAAAAGCTTTACAAAAGAGGATTCAGTGTTAAAAAAGAGACAGTACAGTACTATTTGAGGATGCTTGACGAGCTCGGGATGACATATAAAAAAGGACTTGCAGGAAGGGTTATTTCAGAAAGAGGAATTGAAGAGCTGAGAAAAGGAATGATAAGGGAGAGAATAGGGTCTTTTATAGAAATCAGAGAAGAATATGCCTACAACGCCAACTTTGACCCAAATATGGGAGAGGGTTTGGTGAGTCTCAACGTAGGGATTGTAAAGGAGGAAGATCTTACCAGATCGCTAAAGCTTGTCAAAAAATGCATTGATGCCAGACTTGCAATAAGTCCACTCATAAAAATATACGAATCTGGAAATGGGAGAGTACATGTTCCGGAAGGAAAAATTGGAATCGGGCTTGTAAGCACCTCTGTTATTGATGCTGCGCTCATAGGTAGCAGAATAAGTGCCACACCAACTTTTGCAGGAATTCTGCAGTATCTGAATTACAAGCCAGCAAGATTTGTTCATGCGATATCTTACTACGGATCAACCTTGGACCCTGTAGATCTGTTTATCAAAAGCGGAATGTGCAGTGTTAGAGATGCTGTGGAGAAGGGAAATGGAACAATTCCAGCAGATGTGCGGGAAATACCTCTCATACTCAGAAACAGAGCAGTGGATATCCTCAATATGCTGGAAAAGATTGGAATAAATGGGGCTGTATATGTGAGCGGTGCCGAAAATGATGCTCTTGGAATACCTGTCAGCAATTACAGATCAGGTGTTGTTGTAATCGCTGGCTCCACACCTCTCGCATATCTGGTTGAGAAGGGTTTTGAGATTGATATAAAGATTCTTGCTTCCTACGAAAGGCTCAACAGACTTCAAAATATCGAAAATACGGTTTAAGCTCTTTTTCTTCGTGATTTATTATCGCAAATTTTATATACCTTTAACATTTTCAATATTTTTAAATCCACGCGGTGTTTTCGATGATCGGTGTGGCTGGAAGTTTTGGTTTTTTAGAGTTGGTAAGGGTTTGGGTGAGCACGTCTGAGGTGATTGGATGAAGTTAAAAGTGTATGTGGCACTGATTCTGGTTCTTGCCATCGGTGTCGCAGTTTCTGGCTGTGCCCAGGAGGAAAAGAAACCGGAAGCAACACCTACACCGGCTCCTGAAAAGACAGAGGGTGTAAAGATTCCCAAAACAGAAGATGGAAAGTATGTGATAACGATATACACGGGTTCCGGTCCGGGAAGTGTTTATTTTGCCGTTGGATCAATGTTCGCAAAAGTTCTGAATAAAAAGAGCGATATGATTTATGCCAAAGGTGTCACCAGTGGTGCAAGTGTGGCAAATGCTAAAGCAATAGGTAAGGGAGAGGCTTTAGCAGCGATAATCCAGAATGATGTCACATACTATGCTTGGAACGGAAAGTTTCAGTTTGAGGGTGAACCTGTAAAGGAGCTGAGAGGAATTGGAACACTGTATCCTGAGCCTGTGCAGATTGTTGTGAGAGCTGACAGCGACATATACACTTTGGATGACCTGAAGGGCAAGAAAGTTGTTGTCGGTGCTGCAGGAAGCGGTGTGGCGGCAACCGCAGAAAGGGTTCTGAAAGCTGCCGGAATATGGGATGATATTGATCCTGTGTACCAGACATTCAGCGAGGCTGCCCAGAGTCTTGTTCTCGGGCAGGTGGATGCAGAGTTTACGGTTATCGCCTATCCAGCTCCTGCAATAGACCAGATAGCTGTCAAGGTTCCTGTCAGACTTCTGCCGGTTCCGGATGAGGTTGTTCAGAAGCTTCACGATGAGGGATACCCGTTCTATGTCAAGGTTGTTGTTCCTGCTGGAACCTACAACGGACAGGACGAGGACGTGCAGACCATAGCTGTCAAGTCCACCTTTGCTGTACACAGAGATCTGCCGGATGAAGTTGTTTATGAGATGACCAGGGTTCTTTATGGGAACATAGATGAGCTTGCAAAGGCACATCAGGTTGCAAGGCAGATAGATATGAACGGGGCATTTGAGGGATTG
>JALURI010000175.1 GCA_027016965.1 Geoglobus sp. | reverse complement strand
ACTTTTTAAATAATTTCATCAAAAATTTATATTTTTAAAAATATCTTTGATCTATTTTTGGACAGTATCCAACAATTTTCGTGAATTGGCGGATAAAATATGATTTTGATGAGAGTCTTTAGGAGAAAAGCTTAAATATGTTGATTAAAGATTACAAATTAAAGTGGAGGATGGTAGTATGGGAAATGAGTGCGAGGAGTATGTTAGGGAAAAAATGAAATTGATGCCGAGATTTTTGAAGCCCATTTGTGAGGTATGGCCAGAGGCTGCAAAGAAGTTCGCGGATTTCTACGATGAAATCTGGGGAGATGGTGCACTGGACAGGAAAATAAAGGAACTGATGTTTACTGCAATAGGTGTTGCAACTGCCTCACCGAGATGCATAGTACATGTCGTTGCTGCAATTGAGGCAGGAGCCACAGATGAGGAGATCCTTGAGGCTGTTGCAGTTGGATTTATTGGAGCTGGTTTCTATCCAAACAATCCGGGAATACCCTATGCATTTGAGTATGCGGCAAAAACACTTGAGGTTGCTCAAAAATATAGGAAGGGAGAGGACTGGGAATATCTTCAGCCTCCTGAGTTCAGAGGTTAATTTTAGACGTATCTTTATTTTTTTGAGGTGATGTTATTTGAGACCCAAGGAAATTCTTCTCGAGGCATTCAGCCTTGGAACTCCCGAAAGGGTTCCTGCAGTCATATTTGGAGGAGGAATGTGGACAATAAAGAACTCAGGGAACAACTTCATGGATTATATCGGAAAACCGAAGGAGTATGGTGAACTGATAATAAAAACGGCAGACATACTGCAATCTGATATGGTTTATCCTGGCTCAGGCTATAACAATTTTCTGGCTGCTGCTATTGGTGGAAAGATTAAGGTGAGGCACATAGGAGCTCCAGATCTTGAAGGGCCGATAATAAACACCCCTGAAGACTTGGATTCTCTTGAAATTGACAGAATTTACGAGGATGAAGCTTTGCAGACAATCTGGAAAGCCTCCGAAATCGTTTACAATGAGATTGGAGACAGGTACCTGGTTGGTACAACCTCATGGGGTCCCTTTACAAAAGCAGGAAATCTGAGAGGTGTTGAACAGCTAATGAGGGATGTGTACAAGAACAGAGAATTTGCAGAAAAGGTTATTGACTTTGCAAAAGAGCTCATCATGGCATTTTACGAACCACTTGTAAAAGATGTGGGAATGGACGCAATAAGCATCGCAGACCCAACTGCAAGTGGAGATCTGATTTCAAGAAAGCACTTTCTTGCGTTTGCTCTCCCAGCTTTAAAGGATCTGATAGATTCAATGAAGAAAAGGAGAGTTGAAACCTTTCTGCACATCTGCGGGGATACAACCGATAAACTGCATGAAATTGCTGAAACACAGGCTGGATGCTTCAGCCTTGATCACAAGGTAAATCTGGCAAATGCCAAAAAAGAGCTGCAGGGTGTTATATGCATTGCAGGAAACGTTGATCCTGTTTCGGTGATGAACGAAGGCACTCCAGAATACGTCGAGGAGGTGTCAATGAAATGCATAGAAGATGCAAGTGAAGGAGGAGGTTATGTGCTCTGTCCTGGATGTGATATACCTCCAACAGTTCCTCTTGAAAACATAAAGGCCTTTATAAGTTCAACAAGAAAATAAAACCGTAAATTTTCGGGTAAAATCTTTTCTTGAAGCGAATTGAGGGATAATATGGGAAGGATAAACGGACTTGATGTGGAGTATCTTAAAAATGTAGTCAAACTTGTAAAGGAAAATCCTGAACTGGGCAGAACCCTCTGGAGAGCAAGAGCTCAGTGGAAAGGAGGTTTCAAAGAAGAAGTAAGGATCAGAGAGTTTACAATCAGAATGGACGAACCGGCAGACCTTGGTGGAACAAACACAGCTCCTAACATGGTGGAATTTGTTCTTGGAGCTTTTGGAGCATGCCTTATAGTCGGATATGCTATGAATGCTGCTGTAAGGGGAATCGAGCTTGATAAGATAGAGGTGGAGGTAGAAGGAGATATCGATCTTCCGGGATTTCTCGGTCTTGAATCTCCTGAAAAAGTTTCACCGGGGTTTACCAACATCAGAGCAAGGGTATTTCTAAAAACAAAGAGGCCGGTTAGTAGAGATGAACTTGAAAAACTTCATGAAGATGTTATAAAAACATCTCCCGTTGGAAACACTCTGAAAAATCCTGTAAATGTTGAGGTAAAACTTGAAACAAGAAGAACTGTCTGAATTTTTTATTTTTCAATTTCATGTGCTATCCGATACATATAACATTTTTAGCCTCCTTGGCAAGAAATATGAGCGTAGCAGCTCCCGCTGCCCTTGCATGATCAATCAAATCCCCTTCGTTTATTTTTCTCACGACCAAGGTCTGGGAACAAACAAGAATTTCAACCCCCGCATCTATTGCCTCATTGAGCCTCTGCCTCACTGTCGGCACTCCAGGCTCAACTTTTTCATTATCCAGTGCACCTTTCACCATTATCTCAACACCATCCTGAAAGCAGAACAGTGTTGTCCTCACTCCAAGATTTGCACTCAGAGCAGCCAACATGAGTGTCGTTCTCGCTATGTCCGGATAGTTCAATCCTTTACTCAAAACGAAAACAAGCCTGTCCTCATCCATGCACATTTTAAATAAGTAGGAAGTATATGATTTTATTGTTCGGAAAATGGGTACCTTTTAACTGTTTCAACCATAACCTTCACATTTTTTACTGGCGTTAGAGGGGAAATCGCACATCCCGGTGCAACAACATCCACTCCAGCTTCAATAGCCCTTATCACCTCATTTCTCACATCTTTTTCTGTGCCAAATGGAAGGGTGTAGACTGTATCGACATTTCCGATTATTGCAGATTTGTTTCTCGAAACTTCAACAGCATGTCTTGCATCCGTCTTAGAGTCTATGCTTAACCCAGATGCACCGGTTTCAACCATGTCCTCTATAATGGTCGTGCAGTCCCCACATATGTGGAGAATTGTTTCACCTTTAATCTTCCCTATGAGCTCCTTATCAAATGGTTTTGCTGAACTGGCATAACCTTTTGCTCCAATCACATCTGCAGAAGCAAACATGTTCTCGATAACGATTGCGTCTGCCCCACATTCAAGCATGGCGTTGGCATATTCTGCAATCACATCGATGCACATCTCGGTGAGCTCAACAACGAGTTTTGGTTTTTTTATGGACATTTTGAGAATCTTCTCCATGTTTGCTATATGGGCAGCCAGTGAAAATGGACCGATAACACGACCAAAAACAGGAATATCATCAAATCTTTCAGAGAGAATTTCAATGGTATCAAGGACAACAGGAACTCTTCCCCGTTTCAGAAAGTTTTCAGGGACATCTATACCTTCCGGCGCCACATCTCCCCTGTATGAAATTGTGGGAATTGTTGTTTTCTTCTTTCCCCAGTCTACATCTATTCCAAAAACCTCAGCTTCAACTGTCTGGCAGAAAGGAGCACCAACAGCTTCAAGACCAAAAACAGTATATGATGCTGATGCGAGATCAGCCATCTTTTTCGGATCTGAATAGGCATCTCTCATGAATATTTCAAGCATCTCCATAACTTCTGCAGTTACAGTTGAATTTACTGCCAGAACAGGTGGCCTGTCTACATTTAACTGCTTTAGTACCTTGAAAAACCTCTTTTTTGGCTGCATCTCACTTTTCACAGAATAGCTTTTTGAGGTCCTTTTCATTGTAATTCACCAGAAGTCTTTTCTCTTCCTTAACTATGGAAGCGACAAAATGGGTTCCGGTTTTTATAACACCCTCGATGGAGTGTATCTCTTTTAAAATTCTTTTAAGATCATCTCTGTCCTTTGCCTTTGCAACAACAATAAAATCATAGTCTCCAAGAACATAGTAAACCGCAAACACCCCTGAAATTGATGCAAGTTTCTCTCCTATTTCCTCTGCCGAACTTGTGTCGTATCTTACATTCACAAAGGTTATCGTGGTTATATCCAGTCCGAGCTTCTGAGGATCGAGTTCTGCAAAAACTCCCTTCACCAGACCCATTTTTCTGTATTTTTTCAGCCTGTAATGTACTGTGGATCGGGACATTCCGGTTATCTCTGCAATTTCGTCCAGATTGCAGTTTCCATTTTGCTCTATGCACTTCAGTATTTTGAGGTCCTTCTCTTCAAACCTCACAGTCATGTTTCCCACCTCCTTTATATCCCAACTTATATAAAACTCTACCGAGATTTAATCAAGTTTTCTTTATTTTTTGTCAAATTGATTTGCAATAATATTTAACCGTGATGGTTTCAGTTATCACACCAATGTCGAACAAAAATTCAATAAAACCTCATAATATTTGGATGACGTACAGCTTATCTGGATAAAATTTAAATATGGTATTTTTACTATGATTAATTGGGTGGATATCATGAATTCGAAGGAGAGAGTTAAAAAGATTTTTTCGAATGAGAAGGTTGACATAATTGCATGTTTCAGCGGGATGGGCAATGTGACCGTCGAGGGTTTGAAAAAGTATGATTACGCTTTCTATGAGATACATCTGGATGCGGAGAAGATGGCAAATGCAGCATGTACAAGCTATGAGTTTTACGGCTTTGAATGTGCTGTTGCACCATTTGATCTCGGAATTGAGGCTGAGGTGCTTGGAGCAGAAATGAACTTCTACACCCACAAGGGAAAGGAGGACATAGTGTATCCAACGGTCAAAAAGAAGGCGATAGAAAATCCAGATAATATATCTATCCCAGAAGGGGTAGCTGAAAAAGGCAGAGTTCCTACAGTTCTGAAAGCTCTTGAGATGATGCAGAGCAAGGTTGGAGATGAGGTGCCTGTGGCAACCTACATCCTTGGACCATACACTCTGGCAGGACAGATAATGGATCTGGAAAAATTGCTGAAGATGTCATTCAAAAAGCCTGACGAGATAAATACCCTCCTCTCAACCCTTGCAGATTTTCTGGTTGAGCTTGGTAACATATACTTTGATGCTGGAATTGATTATCTGACAGTCAGGGAGATGGGTGCTCCGACAGATGTTTTAAGCCCCAGAATGTTCAAAAATCTCATTCTGCCCCATTTAAAGGAAGTTTTCTCAGGAATAAAGAAACCAAATGTTCTCCACATATGCGGAGATACGAACATTATCATTGAACTTATGTGGGAGAGCGGTGCAACTGCAATAAGTGTCGAGCAGAAAAATGATGTTGCAAAAACGAGAGAAAAACTGGGAGAAGAGGCTATAATTTTTGGGAACATAGATCCTTTCGGTACAATAGTTCAGGGAAGTGCTGACGATATCAGGAATGCAGTTAAGAAAGCAATAGAAGGTGGAGTCGATAGCGTGTGGCCCGGATGTGATATATGGCCGGCCGTCTCCAAAGAGAACATGATCGCGCTTGTTAAGGCAGTTGAGGAGTTTGGAAAAAGAGGGTGAGGTGATGGGTATGGTGGATGCGGAAAAGAGAAAGGACATCCTTGAAAGGCTGAAAAATGGTGTTGTTGAATTTGATGAGGATATGGTGAGAGAAGCAGCTCAGGAGGCTTTAGACATTGGAATGGATGCTCTTGATGCAATCATGAATGGGCTTGTTGAGGGAATGGAAGAGGTGGGTGAGCTGTTTGACAAGGGAGAGTACTTCGTCCCGGAGGTGCTTATGTGCGCTGATGCTCTTTATGCTGGACTTGATATTTTGAAGCCCCGTGTGAAAAAGGAAGACATAAAGATTTCAGGGCAGGTGGTCATAGGAGTTGTTGAGGGAGATGTCCATGACATAGGCAAGAACCTTGTGAAGATGATGTTCGAGGTTGCAGGATTTGAGGTTATAGATCTGGGAAAGGATGTCCCTCTTGAGAAGTTTGTTGAGGAGTCTCTGAATGCAAAGGCTGACATAGTTGCTTTGTCAGCAATGATGACCACCACGATGCTTGGAATGCCAAAGGTCATAGAAATGATCAGAGAAAAGAACCCTGATGCAAAGATTCTCATTGGAGGAGCTCCAGTCTCAAAGGAGTCTGCAGAGAAATGGGGTGCTGATGGATGGGCTCCTGATGCAACGAATGCTGTTAAAGAAGCAATTGAGATGGTTAAGGGTCTGAAAAAAGAGGTCATGGGCAATTAGCCTTCGGTGATTTTATGGCAGAAAAGCACAGAATAATCTTCCAGCCTGAGGGAAAGAGGGGGGAATTTCCTGAAGGCACAACAATTCTCGATGCTGCGAGGGAGGTTGGAGTTGACATCGAGGCTATATGCGGTGGAAAGCTGACATGCGGAAAGTGCCAGGTGGTTATCGAGCAGGGAATGGAACATCTGTCTGAAATCACAGATGATGAGAAGAGATTGCTTGACAGGAAAAAGGCAGGAAAGAACTACAGACTTGCCTGTGTTACAAAATTCCATGGGGATGTTGTTGTTTACGTGCCTGAAGAAAGCAGAGGTGGGGAGCAGATAATTCTGAAGGAGGGTGTGGAGCTCTCTGTTGCGGTGAATCCGGCAGTAAAGAAATACTATCTTGAGCTCTCAAAACCCCATCTAAAAGATGATCTCGGAGATCTTGAAAGGATTCTCAATGCTCTGAAGGAAGATTACGGAATTGAGGATGTTGAGTTGGACTATCATGTTCTGAGAAAAATGCCAGATGTTCTGAGAAATGCAGAATGGAAGGTTACAGTCTCGATATGGAATGACAGAGAAATCGTGGACATCCAGGAAGGATACAGGGCTGAGGAGTCATACGGACTGGGTGTTGATATCGGCACAACAACTGTCGTTGGATACCTGACAGATCTCAGAACTGGAGAGGTTCTTGCAGTAGACAGCATGATGAACCCCCAGGTAACCTATGGCGAGGATGTGATGTCAAGAATTACCTTCGCCATGCAGCATGAAGATGGCTTAAAGAAGCTAAACCAGAAAATAATTGATGGACTGAACAAAATTCTTGAAAGTGTTTGCAGAGAGGCTGGAATTTCTCCAGATGAAGTCAGCGAGATGACGGTTGTTGGGAATACAGCCATGCATCATATATTTCTGAAAATAAATCCAGAACACATTGCCATGGCACCCTACGTGCCTGCTCTCCATAGATCACACGATGTTAAGGCAAGGGATCTTGGTCTGAAAATAGCGGAAGGGGGCTATGTGCATGTTCTGCCCATTGAGGCAGGATGGGTTGGTGCCGACAATGTGGCAGTTCTGATTGCAACAGAACCATACAATCAGGATGAAATGGTTCTTGTCATAGACATAGGCACAAATGGAGAGATAGTTCTCGGTAACAGAGAAAAGCTTGTTTCATGCTCTGCTGCTGCAGGTCCTGCTTTAGAAGGAGCCCATATCAAGCACGGAATGAGGGCTGCAACAGGGGCGATAGAGAGAATAAGAATAGACCCAAAGACGTTTGAGCCAGAATACGAAACCATTGGAAATGCCAAGCCGAGGGGAATTTGCGGTTCTGGAATAATTGATGCTGCTGCCGAGCTTTACAGAACTGGAATAGTGAAGAAGAATGGCAGATTCAATTTGAATCTGAACACAGACAGGGTTAGAGAGGTCGATGGAAATCCGGAGTATGTAATTGCCTGGGCTGAAGAAACTGCCATAGGGCATGATATTGTGATGACTCAGAAGGACATAAGAGAGATTCAGCTTGCCAAGGGTGCCATGTGTGCAGGAGCCCACATTCTGATAAAGGAGCTTGGTGTTGAGCATGTTGATAAAGTAATTGTGGCCGGTGCATTTGGAAACTACATTGACAAGATCTCTGCCCTTCTGATTGGACTTGTACCTGATGTTCCCGTTGAAAGAATCGAGTCAGTTGGAAATGCAGCTGGAGTTGGGGCGAGGATTGCCCTGATAAGCAGGGAGAAGAGAGAGGAGGCAAATAAAATAGCAAGAGAAGTTGAGCACATAAAGCTTGCAGTTCACCCATCTTTTGAGAAGGAGTTTTCCATGGCAATGTACTTCCCCCACATGGACAGAAAAAGATATCCGGGGCATGAGGAGGTTTTGAATCTGAGAGGTGCTGAATGATGTTTGGAATTGATAAAAAGCAGAGGGTTGTTGAGATTGGAAATGTTAAGGTTGGAGGCAGAGGAGAGTATCCGGTTGTGCTTGCTGGAACTATGTTCTACACCGGCCATAAAATTGTGGAGAAGAGGAAGGAAGGAAAATTTGACAGGGAAAAGGCTGAGAAGCTCGTAAACATGCAGGAGACTTTCAGCGATGAGACTGGCATTCCATCAATGCTTGACATCGTTGCATTGTCTGAGCGGGAGTTCATAAGGTACATTGACTTTGTTTCTGAGGTCACAGACATGCCCTTCATGATTGATGCCTGGAAGATTCCTCCAAAAATTGGAGCGGCAAGATATGTCAAGGAGGTGGGACTCGAGGATAGGGTCATCTACAACTCTCTCTCCCCATGGAGTGAGGATATGGAAAAGGAAGTGAATGAGCTCAGAGAGATAGGGCTGAAGCATGGTTTGACAGTAGCTTACAACATGGCAGATCCCACTGTTGAGGGGAGGATCTCCCTGCTGAAGGATACGCTGCTTCCAGCTTTGGAAAGGGCTGGATTTGAGAACATCCTGATTGACACGTCAGTTCTAAACACTCCAGCAATAGCATTCTCGCTTATAGCATGCAGGAAAATCAAGGAGGAGTTTGGGTATCCTGTTGGGTGTGCCCCATCAAATGGAACTGACATGTGGAAAATGCCAAGAGAAAAATGGGGGAATCTTGGATTTGCTGCTGTTGACAGCTCAGCCCATGCCATCACAGCACTTCTCTGGAATGATTTCATACTTTATGGAGCTATTGAGAATGCAAAGTGGGTTTTTCCAGCAGTTGCAACAGCAAATACCATACTTGCGACGTTCATCTACGATGAGACAGGAATGATACCAGAAGAGAGTCATCCATTGAGCAAACTCTTCCCGGAATTTGTGGAAGAGTTAAAGGGGAAAAAATAAAAAGTCCAGTGTTTTATTTATTTTCCTGAATTGTAAGAATGTGTGGTGATTTTTATGGTATCTTGGAATAAAAGGTTTACTGGAAATGTATCAGGAATGAGAATTTTTGTCGCCATATCTGCAATCATAGCCGTCTCCCTGATTTTTACGGGATGCACATCAGAAAAAACCGTTAATGTCGTCAGGCTCTCACCCCCAGACATGATCGAGCAGATGAAACTTGGAAAAATCGATGCGTTTGTTGCCTGGGAGCCATTTCCCAGCAAGGCTGTGAATAATGGATTTAAGGTGTTCATGAAGTCGGGGGAGATATGGCCAGATCATCCCTGCTGTGTTGTTGCATACAAAGCTGGAAATGCTGATGATGATATCCTGAAAGCCCTTGTCTGGGCTCATGTCAAGGCAACAAGATTCATAAAAGATCCTGAAAACAGGGATAAGGTTGTAGAATATGCTTCTCAGTTTACAGGACTGGACAAAATGACAGTCACTATTGCCCTTGAAAACATAAAGTACGTTGAGTATCCTGACGAAAAGGAGTTCAGGCACTACTATCAGTTTCTGAAGGATTCAGAGATCCTGAAAAGATCTGTGGAAGAGATAGGGTATGAAGGCGAAAATGAGTTCTTCGGTGATTTTCTGAGAAAGGACATATACCATGAGGTTGTTCAGAGGTTAAAAGAGGATCCCAGTTATGTTCCAGAAAAGACCGGTTCGATAAGGCTCGGATACATAACTGCAGATCTCCACCACCTTGCCCTCTATGTTGCCATGAAGGAAGGATACCTTGACAGGGTTTTTGATAAAGTTGAGTTCAGGCAGTTTCCAAATGGGGTTGCTATAATGGAGGCATTCAGGCTTGGAGAGGTTGATGTTGCATACTTAGGTGGTGCACCTGCAACGCTTAAAAGGATAAACGACAACATTGAGATAAGGATTGTTG
>JALURI010000174.1 GCA_027016965.1 Geoglobus sp. | reverse complement strand
TTTCATATGGTCTGAATCCCTGGCTCACACTACCTGCAGGGCTTCTGTTTTCAGTAGCCGTTGGAGCTCTTTTGAGCTATGTCTCGATTGTCAGAGGACTTGGAGAGGTTTTTGTTGCAATTGTAACCCTTACATTTACGCTTATTTTTGAGAATATAGTACTCGGACTGAGATGGCTTACCATGGGTGAAACTGGACTTGTCACTCCAGTCCTCTGGTGGCCATTTCAGGAGATAATTGGCAGAAGAGCTGCCAGCTATTACACTCTACTCCTGTTTGCTTTCCTTGTTTCAGTTCTCTACGCCAATTTGGTAAGATCAAGAATTGGAATAGCCCTGAGAGCCATAAGAAGTGATAAGATTTCTGCTGAGGTTGTTGGAATTGATGCAACAAAATACAATGTCATCGCAGCTTCCATAGGGTCTGGGATTCTTGCCCTTACAGGGAGTTTTTACGGATACTTTAATGGAATGATCTCCCCCGGTATATTTTCACCATCCATGGATATAGTTATCATACTGATGCTCCTGCTTGGCGGGTTGAGAACGATGTATGGACCCATGATAGGTGCAACGGTAATAATCATGGTGCTGGAATCAACAAGGGGCTTTGGACAGCTTACACTTACGTTTCTGGGACTGATGCTTGTGGTGTTGATACTAACATTCAGGGAAGGCATTTCATCCATTGCTGAGAAAGCATTTGGGAAGATAAACGATTCACTGAAAAAGGGTGTGACCTGATTTCAGTACTCTGTCAGCTCAAACATGACTCCATTCATATCTTTCGGATGAATGAAGGTGTATTTTCTCCCATCTACAATTGAAGGTGGTTTTCTCAGGATTCTGAGCCCCTGAGATTCAAGTTCTGAAACAAACTCTTCAAGATTCTCAATGAAAAGAGATACATAACTCACCCCCTCTCCTTTTTTTTCGATAAATTTTGCTGCTGGAGAATCATCTGAAGTGGGCTGAATAAGCTCAATTATACACCTTCCTGAGGAAATTACAGCTGTTTTCACCATTTCTTCCGGATTCATATATATTTTCTCAATTTTAAATCCGAGCCTGTCTACGTAAACTTCAAGTGCTGAATCTAAATCTCTAACAGCAATACCTATCCTGTCAATTGATTTTATCATAAGGATACAATATTTTTCAGGATTTTTTGAGTTTTATGGTTGTTGTAGCCCTGCTCATTATAAGATCAAAGCCACTTTTTGCTTTGAGGACAGGTTCTTTTTTCTTCTTACTCCAGACAGTCTCAGGTCTGCACTGCAGAACGAATATGCTTTCAGGAAACTCGAAATCTCTGTCAATTGCCCATTCGATATCCATAGGGATGCTGTAGTGCTTTTCTATTTTTTTACCGATTCTTGCCAGCTCCTTTACTTCATCATCGCTCAGAGATGGTTTCTGCTGCATCTCTTCAGGCAACTCCTGATAAACCACACCACCCTCATTTCTGAAAACACACCATCGTGTTTTTGGAGATATAGTTCTTTCAACGATTTCTTCTGTAACCTTATCAACTGCAAATCTGTCTGGAGTTACCTCTCCAGAAACAATCGCCTCACCGAGTCCCCAGCTGGACTCGATCACAATTTGACTCACATCTCCATTTGTGGGATTCAGGGTGAACATAACTCCGCTGCTTCTTGAATTCACCATTTTCTGCACAACAACTGCTATCGAAACCTCATAATGGTCGAAACCCTTTGTGGCTCTGTAGGCTATTGCTCTTGGAGTGTACAGACTGCTCCAGCATCGAACTACATGCCTGACCACTTCATCTCTTCCTCTGATCCACAGATAGGTATCCTGTTGTCCAGCAAAGCTTGCATCAGGAACGTCTTCAGCAGTTGCTGAGCTTCTGACAGCAACAGGAATGTTTTCATAGCCAGCCTGACTGCAGAGCTTTTCATAAGCCTGAACTATCTCTTCTCCAATATGATCGGGTACAGGTGTAGATTCCACAATATCCCTCACAAGAATGCTGACTCTCTCAAGTTCCTCAGTATCTTTTGGATCAACCTTTGAAATTATTCTGGCAATATGAGCCTTTTTTCCTCTTCTTTTGGCACTGGCAAGAAATTCTTCGAATGCGTCAATGGTTATAGCAAAACCCGGTGGAACAGGAAAACCGGCATTTTCCATCTCACCGAGATTGGCTGCCTTTCCTCCTACGCTTGGAATATCGTCTCTGCCAATCTCATTAAACCACCGTATGTATCTCAAGATTCCACCTCCATGATACTACAGTAATATAATTTAACTCTTAATCATGATATATATTGCCTTGTCAAGGATTGTCATTGAAATGATCAAAAAACAGGATTTTCTTCAGTATTTTCTCAGATATACCCGTACATCAACCATAAACGATATGACAAAGTAGATGATAACGATAGCACCAAAGAGGCAGGATAGAACATGGGTCAAAAACAGTCCGAGATTTGCCGAAATTCCGGCCAGACTTATGTAAGTGAAGGTTATGAACACTGCATTAAGCAGAGGAATTAGATTAACTGGAAAAAGCAGGTACTCCTTCACACGAGTTCTGTATCTGAAAATTGAAATTGCGGCACTGAAAACCACAACAGAGATCACCATGGCAACAATTCCAAATTCCCAGTAAGAAACTACTGGCTTAACAACCATTTCAATGTGCTGCATGAGAATCCAGGAGACAGCAATGTATGTCAGAATATTTAGAAACTTTACTGTTGGAGATACTGTCAGCCCTATTCTCAAAACCAGCCATCCAAGCAAACCTACTGCCGCAGGGACATACAGAACTGCAACACCTATGAGGTGAGGGAGCGTGACAGAAAACTTAACTATTGTCAGTCCGACAAAAAGAATGAAATACAACACTCCAATAAATAAAAGCAAAACTCCGATCCCCAGTGAAAGACCGTTCCAGTATTGGGTGAGGAGAGAGATTTTTTCTTCATCATAAGAATTGAGGATAAGCAAAGCTATAATCGATACCAGCAACAATGCCAGTGATACTATCAGAAAGACCATATTGTCATTACTGTCCTAATGGGATTAATATTAACTTTTCTATTCCCGGCATTGTTTAACTCTGTGAAAAGAAAAAGAAGAAAAAATCTGACAGAACTCAGATTTAAATTATAGTCAATTCTCTGCTCTCTTAACGATTGTAACTGTTCCGCTGTCTCCATCCACCTTTATTATGTCACCGGTTTTTATCACCTGTGTCGCAACTCCTGTTCCGGTAACTGAAGGCAAGCCATACTCTCTGCAAACAATCGCTGCATGACTGGTTAAACCACCGATATCTGTTACTGCTGCCTTGATCTTTGTGAAAACAGGTGCCCAGCTTGGGTTTGTGTTGGGGCATACCAGTATTTCTCCTTCCTGCAGTTGTGTAATCTCATCGAGGAACCTGATGACTCTCGCTCTCCCCTCTATAACTCCTGAAGATGCTGCAAATCCCTTTATCTCTGTAACATCCTCTGGTCTGTAGGTCACACCCTTTATCCATTCACTCACCTTGTCCTGGGTTATGCCCCACAGCATAACCGTAAAAGGCTCTGCAACCTCCTCAGGGACTGTACCAAGAGCTGGAGGAGGAGTCCAGTTTCTTGCTGCTTCAAGGATTTTTTTCCTCTTCTCAGCGATACCTTTCCAGTATTCAGCTTTTGGTGGAACATTCTCACCAAGTGCCCATGCTGTCACCAGATCTTCAATGATCATGGGAATCTCAAAACGGTTGAAGAGAAAGACATCATCCACCTCATTGAGTATTCCATATCTGACGAAAAGTCTCCCGAACTCTCTCATCTTCTCGAAAACAATTGTATGGAACCAGTGTTCCACCCAGAAAAGGTGGTTTTCAGCATAGCTGTAAATTCTTCTGACATAATCATACGCCTGATCAAAGGCATTTCTGTCGCTTTCATTCTTGATCAGATTCCTGTATTCCCGGACAAGCTCATCTCTTTTCTTGTGAATCTCATCGATATCTCTTTCAACGCTCCCTCCTGCTTCAATCGTTTCAATATAGCTTTTCAGGTACTCAAAGGGTACACTCAACGTGTTTACCCAGCTCCCTTCGTAATGGAACCATCCACTTCCGCACGACACGTAAAACCACGGATCTTTTGCATCCTCAAAGTCTCTGAGCCATTCTCTTCCCTCTGGGAAATTACCTAATTCCTCTATCTTCTCTTCAGGAGACATATCGGACTTCAAAATGTCCTTGACTCTATCACCAAGCGAGACTGCAAGTCTTGCAAGCTTTGCAAGCTCCTCCTGAGGGCGGAACATCACAACATCTGCTCCAGCAACCATCTTACCGATTGCTGACTCGCTTATCGCTGGGAACAGCTTTTTCACAACATCTGCAAAGGAGAGATATGCAAGATAGCTCAGATTCAGATATTGAAAGTGATACTGCCAAGCTTTATATATTGAGTCAATCAGTCTGCTGTAGGCTTCCATAAGATCGTAAGATGTAAAGTATCCTCTTGGCTCGGGAAATACCCTTTCATCCGGCTCAAATGTTGGCAGGTCTGGAACTTCGATTTCTTTAACCTTCTCACCAAGCCCTCTAAATCTCTTCTCCCACTTTTCATAGAGATTTTCCTTCTCATAATTCTCGAAAACGTAGAAAGCCCTCTTCTGGAAAAGTTCTGCTTTTTTCTGTATTGTTTCTTCACTAGGAGGCTCAACAGCACAGATGTAGAAATAGCATCCGAGAATTCTCTGGGCAACACCCTGGGCAGGGGGGATGCAGAAAACTCTTGTGTTAAGCTGGGCGAGGGCTATCTGCCATGCTTCATGAAAAATCAGGTCGAATGGATACATTGGGTCCGGTGCATGTATTTTATCAAGATACCAGAACTGTCTTCTTTCCCATTCAGCTCTTTCCTCGCTGAATATATAATGTGGAGGGTACATATCCTTCCATCCTTCCATTTCATCAGGTGTTTCAACCTCCAGTGGGTCAGGAAAACCGCTCATTTCATCACCTCACTGCTACAAAATTCCGAATTATAAATTGTTAAGAAATACAAAACAGTTTGTCAAGTACTCCGCTTGAAAATCATACAACAGCAGAGCTGATCTGATATTTTTTAGTAAAATTAAAGTTACCGTTAAGGAAAGAAAAACATCTTAGAGAACATTAAATCGGGATAGGATCATCTTTTTCAGAGCACTGGAAATATCTCTGTTATTCAGAACAACTCCTTCATCATACCACCTTCTTTCCCTTAGGCTACCCTCAGAGGGCATGATTATTGCCTCCTCACCGTCTCTCACATATATTCTGGCAGAAAGTTCAAAGTTTTCAATTGCTGCAATTTTTGATAGAAATTCAAGAATATCATTTGGAATCCCGTCAGTCTCAGTTATGATGAATATATCCACCCCTCGATCAAAAGCTTCAAGAATTTCAGGCTTGTATTCATAAACTATCCTCATTGTTTCATTCTTTGTTGCTGCTATGGAAAGATCCCGAGTACTTCGATTTATCAAATCTTTAATCGCACCAACCAGTGCCCTTCTTCCAGTCACCTCATATGATATGTGATTTGAAACACTTTTCCCATATCCAATTGATCTGAGAATGTGGACGAACTCTTCTCTCAGTCTGAGAAGGTTATACAGTCTCTTCTCCATATCTCTTACGAGAATGGAGGTTGCAACCTCAGGAGATACAGCAAAAAACTTCTTTGGTCTCTGGGTTGAAACATAAATAAGCCCCTTCTCACTCAAACTGTCCAGTATGTCATACACCCTTTGCCTCGTAAGATTTGTTTCTCTGGCAAGATCACTCACAGTTATGCCAGGTTTTTTAAGAAGAATGAGATATATTACAGCCTCTGCATCCCTCAAACCGAGCATTCTGAGAATCTCAGTAAGCCTTGACGAATTGAGTTTTCCACCTTCCACAGATTTAATTAAAGAAAAAAACATTACTTAAACTTTACTCGAATAACCTGATTTATCCATCCAGAAGGTCAATCTAAGTCCTTTTTTACACGTTTTAAAGATTGAATCTTGACATAATTTTAAGTGGGTGTGGCTGTAACTGTAGATCTAAGAGCAGTAAAACGAGGTGAATGGAAAATGGAAGTTTGTGGAGTTTGTGGTTTCAGATGGGAAGGTGAAGACGAAAAAGAGCCAGTAGAGTCATGTCCAAAATGCGGTTCTCCAATTGAATCAAAACAGGAACACATCCATGGAAAATCCAGTGCACCGGGTGATCTGAGAGAGTTTATTGAAATATGCGAAGAGGTTGGAGAGCTTAAGAGAATAAAGGCTGAGGTAGACTGGAATCTTGAACTTTCACACATTGCCAAGATAAACGAAGAAAAAAGAGGACCTGTACTTTTGTTCGAGAATGTTAAGGATTACACAACTCCTGTGCTCACAAGTGCATTTACAAAGCCATCAAAAGTTGCCCTTGCACTGGGAATGGATCCGTCCTATGGAATAGTGGATATTGCAAGGGAGTGGACCGATAGAGTTACAAAAGGTCTGATCAGCCCGAAGTTCGTTTCAGATGGTCCAGTACTTGAGAACAAAATGGAAGGTGATGATGTAAAGCTCACGGCTTTCCCCGTTCCATTCTGGACACCCCTTGATGGTGGAAGGTATTTCGGAACAACAGCCTATCTCGTTACCAAAGACCCTGAAACAGGATTTGTGAACTGTGGTGTTTACAGAATGCAGATTCTTGATGACAGAAGCCTGGGACTTCAGCTTCTCAAAGGCAAGGATGCTGAGGTTATGCTCAACAAATACAGGGAGCTTGGAAAACCCATGCCGGCTGCTGTTGTTGTTGGCGGTCCACCTCTCGGATTCCTTGTGGGAAGTACCCTCGTCCCATATGGAACTAACGAGTATGATGTGATGGGTGCTTTACTGCAGAGGCCCGTTGAATTAATTGAAAGTGATCTCACAGGATTACCTGTGCCAGTAAGTGCAGAAATAGTCGTTGAAGGGTTTATAGACTCCAATCCTGAGAATTTCAGACCTGAGGGTCCGTTTGGAGAATATACAGGCTATTATTCAGGAAAAGCACAGGAAACATTTCCAAAACCATGGTTGAAGGTTGAGAGAATTCTTTACAGAGATAATCCAATATTCTGGGGGACGACAGTTGGAAGACCCGTAACAGATACCCACATGGTTCAGTCAATAAACAGAACTGCAGAGCTCTGGACACAGCTAACAAACATGGGTGTGCCGGGAATTCAATCTGTTTACATTCCTCCTGAAAGCACGGGGAGATTCTGGGCAATAATATCCATCAAACAGCTTTATCCAGGACATGGAAGACATGCGGGTCTTGCAGCATTCGCAACAGTCCTTGGAAACTATGGTTTAAAGGGCGCCATTATTGTTGACGAGGACATAAGAGCAGACGATCTTGACAGGGTATGGTGGGCCCTTTCGGTCAGATACAATCCTGTTGAGGATACTGAGATAATAAAGAAGGGCAGATCAACACCCCTTGATCCATCTCTTCCAGTCCACACTGACTATTACGATCGCAGAATGCTTGTATCGAGAATCCTGATGGATGCAACAACACCGTATGAATGGGAGAGAAAGCCAACAGTTATTGAGCTCGACAAGGATGTTGTGGAAAAAATCAGAAAGAGATGGAAGGAACTTGATTTGCCATTTTCATTTTAATTTTTAAAGGGGATCTCCATGACTAAATGGGCTGGATTTGATTTCGGTCAGTGTCTCATGGATTCATCCAACAGAAAGGTGGAGTACTGGATGGCAGCAGTTTTCATAGATGAGGAGAAGGAGAGACACGGGATAATTGATGAAAAGGTAAAACTTTACAAAGACCTGATTGAGAAATACGGTGATTTCAGGAGACTCCATGAGAGAGGGAGACATGAAGTGGAAGAGAGAGTTCTTGAAGGAAATCCATGTCTTGTAAAAAAATACTACGAGATTGAGCAGAAACTTCTAAAGCCGGCAGATGGAATTTATGAGGCTCTAAAGCATCTGAAGTCTAAAGGATACAGAATTGACGTTGTTTCAGATATGGGAGCTGTGAATGTGATTGTCAACTTCCTGAATAACTATAACCTGAGACAGTTTTTCTCAAATATTTACTCTCCATCAGGTGTGCTCAGAGAAAACGGAGAGATGGATGATTCTTTCAGAGGAGTTTCCAAGGAAGATGGAAGTCTTTATATCAGATTGAAAGAAGATCTTGTAAAAAGCGGAATTGACATGGGATACGCATATATGATAGGTGACCATCCCGTTAAGGACATAGATATGGCAAAGAAGCATGGATTCAAAACAATTCATTATGCTGTAAGAGGAGAGGCAAACATTAATGCTGACCACGTAATAAAGAGCTTTTACGAAATTGAAAGGGTTCTCTGAGAAGGTGGAAGATGCATGGCTGATCAGCTAAAATCTTGCCTTTTAGAGGTTAATAAAGCTTTTATGAGATTGAAAGCATTCTTTGAAAGGTGGAAACAGCATGCCGGACAGAGGTGAAAAGACAAAAATTGAAATTCCAGAGAGAATTAACATTGCTGAAATTATAGTTGACAGGTCAGCTGAAAAATACGGGAAAAAGGATGCACTCATATGTGCTGGAAGCAGAGAACTGGGGATAGATGAGGAAAAAGTGAGTTTTGAAGAACTTAAACACCTGACAGACAGTATTGCAGTTGAATTCCAGAATGAGGGAATGTGCTTTGACAACAGAGTTTTGCTTGTGCTTCCCGATTCCATTGATTTTTATCTTGCCTTCTATGCTGTGATGAAGCTCGGAGCGGTTCCCGTTCCTGTAAACACATATCTTGAAACTGAAGATTACCAGTACTACTTAGAGGATTCAAGGGCAAAATATGCCGTTATTTTCAGTGGATATGATCAGGCACTGAATGCATGTGAGAGATCAGGATATCTGAGAGGAATTTTTGATGAAAAAGACCTCAGGAAGATGACAAGAAATAGAATTAAAGATTTCTCACCACTTAAGATGAGCAGAAACTCAATGGCATTCTGGCTTTACAGCTCCGGAACAACGGGACTGCCCAAGGGAGTTGTTCATTTGCAGCATGATCCTGTGGTGGTATGTGAAACAATACATAAACTTGTTTACAGAATTAACGAAAACGATATCTGTTATTCTGTCAGCAAGCTGTTCTTCTCTTACGGACTTGCAAGCTGTGGGTTTGGAAGTCTGTACTTTGGAGCAACAACCGTCCTTGACCCTGACCGACCCGACACAGAGAAAACACTGAGGATAATTGAAGAATATAGACCGACAGTTCTCTTTACAGTACCGTCATTTTACGCGAGTCTCATTAAGGAGAGGGCTCCGAAAAACCACAGTCTGAGACTGGCTGTGAGCGGTGGAGAGCCATTGCCAGAAAGTATATGGTACAGTTTCAGAGAGAAATACGGTGTGGAGATTGTGGAACACATAGGATCAACAGAGGCTCTTTATGCATTCGTAGGGCACTATCCGGGGAAGGTTAAACCTGGCTACACCGGGGTTGTTATGCCGGGATGGGAGGTAAAACTTGTTGATGAAAACGGTAATGAAATTGAAGGAGACGGAATTGGTAAGCTCCTCGTCAAAGGTGACTCTACTGCAGCCTTCTACTGGGAGAAACATGAGAAAACAAAGAGCACTTTTCTGGGAGAGTGGTATGATACAGGAGACACATTTATGAGGGAGGGCAGGTATTACAGACATTATGGCAGGGCTGATGATCTTATAAAAACCCGTGGACTGTGG
Organism: Geoglobus sp.; assembly: GCA_027016965.1. The sequence goes on along the minus strand of JALURI010000174.1, from coordinate 171 downwards.
GTTTCACCTGTTAGAGTTGAAAACGCTCTGCTCAAGCATCCTGTAGTAATGGAGTGTGCTGTTGTCCAGGGATTCAACGAAAGCGGACTTGAAGTTGTTGCCTGCTATACTGTACTCAATGAAAGGGCTGGAGATGAGATTGTGTCTGAGCTTAAGGTGTTTTTAAGGGAA